>JAJZIF010000371.1 GCA_021810735.1 Acidobacteriota bacterium | reverse complement strand
TACTGGAGGCCCGGCGGCAATTTATCGCGTAAACCTGAAGCAGCCTGCTGCTGCGCCCGAGAAATTCTTTTCCAGCACCGAGCAACATATGCGCTGCCTTCTCTTCGCAAAAGACGGCACGCTCTACGCCGGCACAGACGGCCGCGGTCTGGTCTACCGCATCAGCCCAAATGGCAAGGGCTTCGTACTGTTCGAGTCGCCAAAGCAAGAGAT
The DNA here is from genome assembly GCA_021810735.1 of Acidobacteriota bacterium. The sequence continues at coordinate 4,405 of JAJZIF010000371.1, read as the reverse complement.
TTCCGCCATGGCGTTGGATCCCGGCGGCAACCTGTATGTCGCCTCTCTGGGCGACAAGGTCCGATCCAACCTGCCGCCGCTCAACGTCCATAGCAGCCCGACAATGACCGCAACCATCACGATTCTGCTGCCCGGTTCGATTGCATCTTCGAATGACAGCACCCTGGTTCCCAAGGGCACGATCATTTATCAGATTGCGCCCGATGGCGCGCCACGCCAACTTTGGTCCTCCGCGCACGATGTGGTGTACGCGCTGGCATGGCAACAAAGCGAAAACAACGGCCAGAGCGGGCTGCTGGCCGGCAGCGGCAATCAAGGCCATCTCTACCGGATTTCCACGGACGGCACCTATGCGGACCTGGCGCATCTGGAGGCCCTGGAGACCACCGCCTTTACCCTGGCGGGAAACACCTTGTACGTTGCCACCAGCAACACCGGCAAACTGTACCGGCTGGCGGCAAGCAGCGCGGGCGCCGGCGGGGATTCCACCTATATCAGCCCCGTCGGGGATGCAAGATTCAGTTCCCAATGGGGACGCGCCGAGGTGCGCGGCACAGGCCGCTTCGAGCTGTTCGCGCGCGTGGGCAATATCGAGCAGCCGACCGAAGGCTGGAGCGACTGGCTGCCGGTGACGCCGGGCGCCGAAGCCGCGAAATTTCCGCAAGCGCGCTTCCTGCAATGGAAAGCTGTGCTCAACGCCGGGGCATCCCTGCGCGAGGTCGGCTTTTATTATTTGCCCCAGAATGTTGCTCCCGTGGTGGATGACATCGTGGTGGAAATGCATGCCCGCGTGGTCGCCGGCCTCAACCAGGAAGCGCAGCTGAAAACAGTACAGATCAATTTCCCGGCGGAGACGACCGACGGAGTCGTGTATGACGTACAGCAAAGCTCCGAGCCGCTGACAGCGGTGCGCGCCCCCACCTGGGCAACAGTCCGATGGAAGGCGCACGACTCTAATAGCGACCATCTCAGTTACTCGGTCTACTATCGCGGCGATGGGGAAGCCAACTGGCAATTGCTCCAGAAGGACGTCGACGAAACCTATCTTTCTTTCGACCTGAATCGCATTCCGGACGGCTACTACACGCTGCGCGTTGTCGCCAGCGATGCGCCTTCGCATCTGGCCGGGAATGCGTTGACCGGCTTCATGGATAGCGACCATTTTCTGCTGGACACCATGCCGCCTGCGCTCTCCCCGTTACAGGCGAGGCTGGTGTCATCGTCTGCGACGGCGATCCATGTGGTTTTCGATGCCCAGGACACGCTCTCCGCAATTTCGCGCGCCTACTACTCCGTGGATGCCGGGCCGTGGCAATATGTGGAGCCAGCGGGCAAGCTGAGCGATTCTCTCCAGGAACATTACGACTTCACGGTGCCGCTGCCCAAAGCGACAGCGGGTGACGATGTGCCGACGGCGGTACAGCCCACCGCGCCGCAACAACATGTTCTGTCGGTGCGTGTGTTGAATCGCGCCGGCAATGCGGCCACCGCGAAAACGATCGTCCAGTAGAGCATTTCCATCGATAGTGGAACGTCATGGGTGCCCACCTCGGCGTAGCTAGGGTGGGATGAGAACAATGTCCGCATTACAGTAACTGCGATACTGATCGAGGAACTGGGTGAAGGCATGAGCGAACCATCCTATGCGCTTTGAACTTTTTATCGCCAGCCGCTACCTGCGCGCCAAGCGCCGCCAGGCTGTCGTGGGCGTCATTACGACAATTTCCATCGTGGGCGTGGCGGCTGGCGTAGCTTCGCTGATCCTCGCGCTGGCGATTACGAATGGAATGCGGCGCGACCTGCAACGGCAATTGCTGGGCTCGACGGCACAGGTGGAACTGATGCGCGTGGCCAGCGACGGCATTGAGAACTGGCGACCCCTGCTGGACCGGCTACGACAACTGCCGCATGTCACAGCCGCGGCCCCGGCGCTCTATGGCCAGGTGTTGATCTCGCGCGGCGCGCGTTCCGGCGGCGCGCTGATCAAAGGCATTCTGCCCACCGAGGAGCGCACCGTAAGCACGTTGCTGAACAGCATCCACGAAGGCAACGCAGCGGCGCTCGACCCAGCCGCCACGGCGAACGCGAACAGCCCAAACAGCGCGCCACCGCCGCTCGTGCTCGGCTCCGACCTTGCCGACCAGATTGGCGCTGGCGTTGGCGACACCGTGCTGGTCACCAGTCCGCAGGGCGAGTTGACGCCATTTGGTCTGGTGCCGAAGTATCAGGAATTCAAGGTGGTCGGAATCTTCCATTCCGGCTTCTACCAGTACGACTCGTCCTTCGCGCTGGCGCGGCTGGCGGATGTGCGGCATCTGTTTGGCGAGCCGAACATTGTCTCCGTCATCAGCTTCAAGGTGAACGATTTGTACCACGCCGACCGCATTGGCAAAGAGATTGAACGGGCCGCCGGCAAGGGCTTTATGACCACCAACTGGATGGAGCAGAACCGCGAGCTGTTTCGCGCCCTGCGTCTGGAGCAGGTAGTCACCTTCATCGTGATTGGCCTGATCGTCTGCGTGGCGGCCCTGAACATCCTGATCGCGCTCACCATGATGGTGATGGAGAAGACGCGCGACATTGCCGTGCTCATGTCCTACGGCGTGCGGCCCTCGCAGGTCCGGCGCATCTTTGTCTGCCAGGGCATGCTGATCGGCATTCTCGGCACGGCCATCGGGCTGGCGCTGGGCTATACGCTGGCCTGGGTGGGTGGCCATTACCGCTTCATTCATCTGTCGGCGCAGGTCTATTCGCTGGATTATCTCCCCTTTGCACCGCGCTGGCAGGATGGCGTCATCGTGGCCCTGGTGGCGCTCGGCGTATCGCTGCTGGCAACGCTCTATCCCTCGTCTTCCGCCGCGAAAATCCTTCCCGCCGAAGCCCTCCGCTACGAGTAGCCAAAAAATTATGCCGAAACATATGATCGCCGCATCTGAAGTTGTGTGCGGAGGACGCCATGAAAGCAAAAGTTGCGCGCGCGAATCGTGAGGATTGGCCGGAGCTTTCGTTAGCCGCCTGGCAGGACACCTACTCGACGCTGCACATGTGGTCGCAGATCGTGGGCAAGGTTCGGCTGGCTCTGAGCCCGAAGCTGAACCATTGGTGGGAAGTTCCGCTGTATGTGAATGCGGTAGGATTGACGACTTCGCCGATTCCCTATGCGGGCGGCATTTTCGAGATTCAGTTCGATTTCATCGATCACACGCTGATCATTACGACTGACAAGGCAACAAGCAGAACGCTGCGACTGGAACCGAAGTCGGTGGCCGATTTTTATCGGGAATTTATGGCGGCCCTCGAATTGCTGGGAATCGAAGTGAAGATCTGGCCCACGCCGGTCGAGATTCCCAATCCGATTCCGTTCGATCGGGACACGCAGCATGCCTCGTATGACCCGGAATATGCCCATCGATTCTGGCGAATTCTCGTAAGCTGCGATTCTGTCTTTAAGGAGTTTCGCGCGAGATTCATTGGCAAATCCAGTCCATCGCACTTTTTCTGGGGCAGCTTCGATCTTGCCGTGACGCGATTCTCCGGCCGTCGAGCGCCGGAACGCGTAGGCGCCGATCCCATCACGCGGGAAGCCTATTCGCATGAAGTGATCAGCGCAGGATGGTGGCCCGGAGGTGGAGACATTGCGGGCGCGGCCTTCTATGCCTATGCCGCCCCAGAGCCGGAGGGATTTGCCGAGCAACCGATCCAACCTGCGCCGGCTTTCTATCATCCACAGCTGAAGGAATTTCTGCTGATGTACGATGACGTGCGGCAGTCCCCTGCGCCAAGAGCCACGCTGCTGGAGTTTTTACAGAGTACGTACGATGCCGGAGCGAACACCGGAAAATGGGACCGTACGGAGTTGGAGAAAGCGGCCACCTGACCCTTGCGCGCCCTGCCCGATATTTTAGTTGCCTTAGCAACCATAAACGCCAAAAAGAGGCGGGTTGGTTGCTAAGGCAACTACTTTTCCGGACCTCATTCGCAGGAGCCTGAAAAAAGGTGCGTCACCATGTTCAAAAGAATTGCGGTTGCATTCGACGAGTCACCGGAAGCGGCACGGGCTTTTCGTTCCGCCCTGGAGTTGGCCAAGCTGGACGCCGCGGAACTGACCATTGTGACGGTGGTTGAAAATCTGCCGGCGTACATCAGCTATGTGTCGGCGGTCGCTCCTGACGTGCCGGTATTGCTGACAAACCAGCGGCGGGCTTTTTATGCGGACCTGCATCGCAGGGCGAAAGACACGGCAGAACGGGAAGGCATCCATCTTCACGCGGAACTGGTTGAAGGAGAAGAGATAGAGGGATTACTTCAAGCAATCGATCAAGTGCGACCGGAGCTTTTAGTGGTCGGACTTCGACGGGAACCGGGAGGGTTGAGCGGATTCATTGGCGGAACGGCGCACCAGCTG
>JAJZIF010000370.1 GCA_021810735.1 Acidobacteriota bacterium | reverse complement strand
GCGCGATCCCGGGAATCACCAGCCAGGTGCGTTTCTTGGTGAACTGTGCAGCTAACATATGCCTCCTTGGTACTTGATGAATGAGAAACAGCCGGCACGATATGGAACCCGTACCGATGGTGCATCACCTGCGCCTGGAGACGAACGGAAAGAGCCGGCAAACGGGCCGCACCCGGTGAGCAGGGTTGCGGTTCTGGATGCTGCACCTGCAGCCCTGCCTGCGTCTTTAGCGACGAAGGAGCAGCGGGAGACGTTCTTCAAGCCTGATCCTCACTTGGCGCGTAGGGATGATGGAATATGAACTTTTGCGCAGGATAACGTAGCAGTTCAGTACTGGATGTGATTGGCCGCACATGTGTAGCGGATGCCTGCGTGCTTCGCGCCGGGGCCGCGAGCGAAAAAATGGGACGTCCGGGATGGTTATCCCAGCCGTCCCCCAGATGTGGAGCTTTAGTAAGTCTTGTAAGCCTGGTTGAATTTGGGGCGCGGTTGGCTGTTGACGTAGGCGGCCACGTCATAGGCTTCCTGGGGAGTGAGAATGCCGGGGCGCTGCAGGGGCATGTTGTGCTGGACCCATGCGGCGAATTTCGCGTTGTTGTGCATCCCGGCTCCGTCGTTGTAGGAATTCGGACCCCAGAGCGGCGGGTAGGCGTCGGGAATGCCCTCGCCGTTGTCCTGATGGCAGGCGGCGCAATTGGCGGTGTAAACGGCTTTGCCGCGGACGGCATTCCCGGTGAGTTCAGGCAGCCGGACGAGGCCGCGGTATTTGTAGGGCTTGTTTCTGACGCCGTTGGTCCAGAGCGAATTGATGTAGGCGACAAGGGACTTCATCTCTGGGCTGTTCACGGGCAAAGGCTTGCCGTTTTCGCTGCGGACAAAGCACTCCTGTATGCGCTGCTGGAGAGTGATGACGTGGCCGGCCCGCTTGCTGTACATCGGAAAGAGCCCGGAGATGTCAATCATCGGCGAGGCATACGGCACGGTGCCGCTCAGGCGATGGCAGTCGGTACAGGTGAGAGTATTGCCGGTCCACTTCGGCGCATATTGGGGCGTGTAGTCAAAAATGAGCTTGCCCTGCTGGACGAGGGACGGGACAGGCGGCGTTTGGACGGGCGGCGCGCTCTCAGGAACCTCCTGCGGCGCGGCATGAATGGGACGGCTGAAGCTGGCGGTGGCCAAGACGCAGAGAATCGCGAGAACGGGAATGACGAACAGAGTGCGCTTTTTGGTGAGCTGTGCGGCCAACATAACTTTCCTTATTTGTGAGATACGGTGGCTGGAAGAGAACGGAAGCCATAGCGGTGGTACATGGCCTGGGCCTGCGGTGTCTTCAGGAAGGCTAGCCATTCAGCCGCGGCTCGCGGGTGAGGAGCATCGTTCATGACTCCGCCGGCATAAATCGCAGTCACATTCTGGCTGGCGGGAATGGTGACGCCCTGGATGGGATTGCCGATCGATTCCTGAAAGCGAACCTCGGAGGCCCAGGTGACGCCTGCATCGACTTTGCCTTCCATGATGCGCATGGGGGTCTGCCGATGGTGAATCTCCGTGAGGATGGTCTGGCCGGAGTGGACCTTGGCCTGGTAGACCTCGTGGAAAAGGGCCTCGCCGCCGGCCTTGCGCAGGGAAGCGGCGATCTGGTTGGCCACACCTTCCCACTCGGGATTGGGCATGGAGAGCCGGATGCCTGGGCGGGCAAGATCGTTGAGCGAGTGAATCCCGTGAGGATTGCCGGCGTGGACCATGATGGCTAGGTCGTTGGTGGCGTAAGGAACGACGCCGTGAAGCTGGCCGGCCTTTTCCATTTCGCGAACGGTGCGCAGGCCGGCTTCGTAGACATCGGGGCGGACGCGGACGGTGAGATTGCCCAGGGTCAGCGCGTTGCCATGAGCGATCTGGCGACGGAGGATCCCCGGAGGCAGCGTCTCGTAATAGATGTGGCCTTTGAGTTCGGGGTGCTGCTGCTCAAAGACGGCGACCAGCTTCGGCAGGACGAAGAACTGATTGCCTCCGATGAAGAGAACGAGCTTGGCGCCGCAGGGATTGCCGTGAAGGTCGGGAACATTGTCCACATTGGGGACGTGAAAGACGTACCCCTGCGCGGCAGGATCATTGGCGCCTTTGGACCAGGGCGGAGCGGTCTGGGCGAGGGCGGCGGTGGAGGCGGCAACGAGGAGGAGCAGCGCAGGGAGTAGCTTCCAATGGGGCTTCATGGCATGGGTGCTTTCTAGCCTACGAAGAGATAGCTGTAGTGGCCTTTGGACTGGAGGAGTCCAATGGCGCCTACGGCGGCGGCCACGATGAGAACACCGGGAAGCGTGTGCGCGGCGAGGTCGTTGTAAATCTCTTGCGTGGGCTGGGTGAGATGGTTCTTTTTAGCTGCGTACTTTGCGATGAACCAGGTGGCAAGATGGCAGCCGAGGATGCGCAGGCCGCGATGCTGGAGGGCCTGGATGCTGGAGTCCTGATAGATGGAATCGGCGTCGTTGGGGTCGTTGGAGGTGTATTTGAGATTGGTTTTGCTGGAGTAGAAGATATTGCGTTCGGCTGGTTTTCCAGTTTTGGGGTCGTTGATTTTGCTCATGACGCCGAGTTTGTATTTCTTCCATGCGTAGTCGTCAAAGATGAGGACGGTGGCCATGGCGCGCGTGACGGTGACGATCTGGATTTGATTCGCGGGAATGCCGAAGCCGAAGTGCAGGGAGTTATAGGAATTCTGAACGTGTTCGAAGCCGCCGCCGTTCGCTCCGGTGAGGTCGAACATCTGCTTGACCTCGGCGGGATGGTGGAGGAGTTTGTTGAAGTCGCTGACGGGCCACTCGGAGGGTGTTTCAATCTCCTGCGCGTGAGCCGAGGGTGCGATGGGGCCGATGGCTCCGAGGGCGGCGATGCCCGCGGCGGCAGTGGTGACGAAAGAACGACGGCTGATGTTGTTACGGCTGGTATTCTGCATGCTTCTCCTCAATGTGCCGGATGGCAGATCCGGGAACGGAATCTGCAGTCCAGTATGACGGACGAAGCAGACATCCGGCACGAAGGAGGAGATGAGACATGGGGAGGCCACGGAGTTTCCCTCTTACGCGACCGTGATGTAGCTGTAGTGGCCTTCGGTCTGGAGCAGGGCGACGGCGCCCACCATGGCGGCGACAACCATAACGCCGGGAAGGGTGTGCGAGAGCCAGTCCTGGACGATTTCTTCGGGCTTCTGGCTGAGGCCGCGCAGCTTGATCAATTTGCGTGCCTGCTCTTCGGCGGCGGTATGGCAGCAGAGGAAGTGGACGCCGCGATGCTGGAGCGCCTGGATGCTAGTGTCCTGGTAGAGGGAGTCTTCGCTGTCAGGGCTGCTGGAGGGGTACTTGAGATTGTGCTTGCTGGGGAAGAAGATGTTGCGCTCGGCGGGCATGCCGGTTTTGGGGTCGGTGACCTTGAACCATTCGCCAATCTTGTACTTCTTCCAGACGTAGTCGTCCATGTTCAGCATGTTGGAGGGGCCGTGGAGTGCGGCAGCGATCTGGATCTGATCAGCGGGGATGCCGAAGCCGTAATGGAGACCGTTGAGCGAATTTTTGATGTTGTTGAGGAATACGCCCCCGCCGATGTTGATGATGTCGTAGACCTGCTTGACGCGCGCGGGCTTTTTCGCGAGATCGGTGAAGTCGGAGACTTTCCAGGTGGAGGTAGTGGCGACAAGCTGCGCGTCGGCGGACGGAGCCATGCTGCCCAAAGCTCCGATGGCGGCAACTCCCGCCGCGGCGGTAGTGACGAAGGACCTGCGACTCATGTTTTTCATACTTTCCTCACAGTGACTGGTGAAGGATTCCGAAACGGAATCTGCTGGTTGAGATGACAGACGAAGAATAGCGGGAACCTGAAACCTTTGCGGATTTTGTACCTTTCTGTCTTCGTCTTGCATGGTCATTAAGCGAGTAGCCGTGACGCCGGTCACAGCGGAAATGCTGAGAACGGTAGCGTTCGGAAATTGCCTCTTGTAATTTCTTCCGGCGAGATCAGTGTCTGGAAATCAGGTCAGGGGAGTCCAAGCAGAAATTCTTATGGGCGATAAGGTGCTCGCCGCACGGACCGGCGCACGGACCGGCGCAGGCCCGCATCTGAAAATCGAGATGTGGGCCTGCCGGAGAGTTATTGGGAATGGATTTAGACGTTGAATTTGAAGAAGAGGACGTCGCCGTCTTTGACGATGTATTCCTTGCCTTCCGACCGGTAAAGCCCCTTGTCCTTGATGGCCTGTTCGCTGCCGAGAGCAAAGAGATCGTCGCAGTGGTACGCCTCGGCGCGGATGAAGCCGCGTTCGAAGTCGGAGTGGATGACGCCGGCGGCGCCGGGGGCCTTCGTGCCGCGGCGGATGGTCCACGCGCGGCACTCGTCGGGGCCGGCGGTGAAGTAGGTGATGAGGTCGAGGAGTCGGTAGCCGGCGTGGATGAGTCGGTTGAGGCCCGGTTCGGCGAGGCCGAGGTCGGCGAGGAATTCGGCTCGCTCGGCGGGCTCCAGTAGGGCGATTTCGGCTTCCATGGCGCCGGAAAGCCGGACGACCTGGGAGTTTTCTTCCGCGGCGCGTTTTTCTACGGCGTCGACGTAGGGATTGTGGCCGGAGAGACCGGCGTCGTCGACA
>JAJZIF010000369.1 GCA_021810735.1 Acidobacteriota bacterium | reverse complement strand
TAACTTCGCTTAATGAAGCGAGCGCCGACTGCCAGTTGAGTCCCTGGTTTTTCCATTCCGCAATGTTCAGTTCAATCGCCGTGGGATCGGCCGCCTTCGCATTCAGCGCCTGCTGTAGTTGCACAAAACCAAAGCGGTGGGACGGCACCGCGCTTTCTGCCGCGCTGGTTTTCTTCGCTGTCTGGGGTTGGTACAGCTTCGCGAGTTGCGTGAGTGACAGCGGACTGGGGTCGGGCAGCGGAATCGGAATCTGCAGCGCCTGCTCAAGTTCTTCTGGCGGCAGAACCTGCTTCACAGCCTCGTTGACGTTTGCTGCAATTTCCTTCAGGAAAATTGGCCGGGGACGTATCTGAATCTGCGCATCCAGAGTATTGCCCCATACCGGCGTATAGGTTGGATCACCCGCCGTCGGGATCGCGTTCCAGGACAGAATCGCGCGTGCCTTTGGCAGTACTGGAAAGAAGCACCAATTCGCCTGCGGCGTCAGCTGCACCGAGGCCGCGTAGCTGAGCGGCTTTTCTGGATCCTTGTGGCAGTCGTTCTGTTCCGGAATATCATGCACATTGACGGCCGCCAGACCAGCATCTTCCCATCCCGAACCATAATCCACAAAAAATCGCACATACTCGAACGATCCGTTCTGACAAAGCGAGCCGTTGTATCCATAGGACTGATTGACCTGCACCACCGCTTCCAGCAAGTTGGTGAGCGGGTTGAAGCCAAGGCACGTCACCTGTTCGTAAAACTCGTCGTTCGCGATCGAGACAACAGGTTGGAATTCGCTGTCCTTCAGGTTACCGAAGTAGTTTGGATTGCCCGCAAGCAGTTCAAAGAAGTTAAGCCTGTGCGTCTTCACCGCCTCGAGTGCCGCCGTCTCATTGTTCGTGGATTTCGCCATTTCCTTCTCCTTGTGCGCCGGTAAAAACCGGCGAGGTGTAGTGAATGAAAGAGTCATACGGTAAAGAGCCAGCGACCCCTACCGGCCCCGAGTCATGCGGGGCCGCCCGCAAGGGCGTCGCCGAAGCGTTGACAGAGGAACGTGCGGTAGCCACATCAACGTTGCGATCTGGCGTGAACCCGGACCGTACGAATCGTCAGCAGAACCCCGTCCATAACAATGGTGCAAAAACATCGCCGCGCGTTTCACTCACAAGGGATAATTCTTCCGATCGCGCCTGGGGAACATACCGGAATGGATTGCGGGATGATTGTAGGGACTGCTTCGACGATGTAGCGGGGATTCGGTACGAGCAATTGTTGGTCCGGCTACACGCGCAAGACCGGCGAGTACGCGATCGAGAAAGCGCTTCTTGCCGCTTTACTCTTTCAGCAAGTGTATGGCCCATATGCGGGGCAAGGTTCATCCATGGACATGCTTACCCACCGGCATACAGCTGAAAGGCTGCCCAGTAAAGCGGCTTACGGTAGACAGTCTGGGAATGGATCAGCGACAGCTTTGCATCTCGGAGAGCTTTATCGGGGTCGCTACCGGCCTGGATTCCACTATAGAGCCTGTCCATCAGCATTGGTGTTGAGGCATCGCTTGCCTCCCATAATGCTCCGATCACGTTATGCGCTCCCGCGCGAAGAAATGCCCAGGACAGTCCCACGAGTCCCTCGCCGGCATAGGCGCGCAGGCCCGATCCATAACAGGCCGAGATTGTTACTAGTCGAGCGTGGAGAGGTTGGTGCACGATATCTCGCGCGTACAACCTGAAGGTGTCAGGATCCCCTGCCGATGCGGAAAGTACGACAGCGGAATCCAGGGGGCTCAAACGACTGGCGGTTCCATGCGCAACAAAATGAATGTAGGAAAAGCGATCGGGTCGAATCGCTGTATATGCCGCGGGTACCGCATTGGCCCTCGTCAGGACGACTTCGTTATCCATCTGAAAGTGTTTTTCAACGCTTTGGATCTCTGCGGATGCGTTAAAAAGTCGTGGGTAAGCGGGTCCAGCCGGGATTGGATCACCAATCAACAACAGATTGTTTGCATTCTTTCCAGGACCGCGCGAGTCCAAACCGGAGATCAATCCTATCGCATTGGTATTCAGGACGGTGACGTCTTCAATCCAGTAGTGGAATCCGATTCGGCCCGGAACGAGAAGGGTCTCAAAATTCAACGCGTCCAGGCTTCCATCCGGGATCAGAACTACCCTTGAACCCTTGCGGATGATCGACGCGGCTGGAGCAACAATAGAGTCATAGAGATATCTTGCGTCCGCGTTTTCTTGGCGTAGCGGGTCAGTCGATCGCAGGATGGCCTGTTGATACTTCACCAGGTGAGATTCGATTTCCGATCGTCCAGGAAGAAAAAAGAGGCGAGTGCGGTTGCGATTGATCGCCCATAAGTAAGACCTTGTGGGCCCAAGCGCATAGAACAGGATCGTTGCGTCGAGTTTACGAGCGACTACCTGTGCGCTCGTTGTCCGCTCCTGCGACGGATGAGCCGCATTGCCTGTTAGTCCGAGGCCTTCCTGCAGCGTTCGTGCGCGACCCAGGTCAAGTAGCTGCAAGGCTTCAACCGATCTATTCGACGCTATGAGAAATTCGGCGTAATCCTTGTACAGAGTATCGGCATTCGCAAAAAATGGAAGCTTCATCTCATCATCTTTGAGTGAGGAGCGTTGCGCTTCGAACGTAGCGATGGACTTCTTGTACCAGACCTCGGCTAATTCCGGATTGTGGTTCTGGGCATATAGCTTCGCAATCGCATTTTCCACTTCCTCGCGAAGAGACGGCATCGTAACTGGATCTCGATAGACTTGCAACAAAAGATGTCTCGCTTCAAGACCATTGTTGCGTCGAGCCGCAAGGATGCCCTGTAGAAACAAGGCGTCGACCGCGGCGGATTGGCTACCCCAGGAACGTGCGGCCAGGAGCGCGTCGATGCTCTGCTTCTCCGCCGAGTCGAATTGATGCCGTTGAAAGTATAGAAATCCAAGCTCCGTGTGCGTATCGGCGATCCATTCTTTGTCATCGGCTGCCTGCGCAGCCTTCAACGCTTTCCGATAATTCGACTCAGCCGCTTCCAGGTTTCCAAGTCGATAAAAAGCAAGGCCGGTATTGGTCCACCACACCATCTGATCGTGAGCAGAGCCTAAATCCGTGGCCGCTTGTTCCGCACCCTGGAAGTCGAACAGTGATTTCTCAAAGTCGCCTAGTTTGTAGTAGGCCCAGCCGGCATTGCCGAGAGCCAATTCCAAAGCCAACCGCGCATGAATCGATTGAGCAACCAGAGATGCAGCGTTGAACCTGTCCAAAGCATCGCCATATTTTTCAGTGCGCAGCGCGACCGTACCTAGATTCAGAAGGTCACTTGTTTCCAGGAATTTATCTCCATGCTGCTGGGCAAACTCCAGACTGCTTTCAAACGAATCTCTTGCATTCGCAAGCAGGTCGCGATGGACTTCAATCAGTCCCTCCGTCTGCAACACCTCTCCCTGCAATGAAGAACGGCTTACACTGGAAAGCTCTTGCGCCGCGTGGAATTCCCGATCTGCCTGTTGCGATCGATTGAGGCGGGTGTGGGCCAAACTAAGGAGTAATTGCCGTCGGATTTCCGCATCACCGACTGCGGGATAGAGCGAATGATCGCCGCTGAGCAATACGATCACATCCGGACTGTTCCCCTGGTACGTAAGGATCTCTGCTTCGAGCAGGCGAAAGTTTATATCCAATTTTGAGCTGCGTCCTGAGAAGTCTTTACGCGCTTTCTCTGCATCCTGCTGCGCCATGCCCAGATCGCCGCTCAGGAATTCCCGATAAATATTCCGGTAAACAGCATCTGGAGCCTGGTGCCTTGAAGGGTGGCATCCGAAAAGGACTACAACGGACAGCAGTGCGCCAGCTACGAAGGAGGCATGGTACTGCCGTTGATACTTACCACCGATGCACTTATTTGCGCGTGCACGTTGCAGCCTAGCTCGACCCGAGCCATTGCGAGTTGAATCGAACTTGGAAAGACAATAACCTCGCCCAGGAATATCCTCCCAAAATCCTGAATTTCGACGAAGTGACCGATTGTCTTGCCCGGAACTGTTCCTTCGACGCCATCGACCAGCGAACATAGAACACATCCGTCTTTTTTCAACTCACGCTTCGGTTCCATCCACCCGTATCGTTGAAGAGCCCATTCATACGCGTTTCCGCTGGTGCTCTCAGCTACGCTTCGGACGATTGCCCGGGCTTGCTCCTGGCCTGTTTGCAGAAGGGCGGGCCACATATTCCGCATCTGAATATTATCCGCTCCGGTGCCTGCTCCCAACAAGGTCGAATTCAGCACAGGGCAAACATCCTGCCCGCCCACCCGAAGGCCTTCGAAGTGTGAGCCGGCAAAAGAAACTTCAGCAGGCCCACCATCTCTCGGATGCTCGACAGATATTTGAGCCACAATTCTTTCTGCGGTCACAATTTCCAGAATATTCAGCCCTTCGACAACCGAAGTCACCAGCGTGGACCATGGGCCATCTGTTTCGACCGTTCGCCAAAAACACGCGTATATGTGGAGCGGCATGAGACGATTTCCTTGAAATTGAAGGCCTCCGACCGCGCAGTTGTGTATCCGCCCACCGAGGGCAGGGAAGCGGACGCCTGGGAGGGCACGATCTCTTGAAACGATTTTTCGATGAACCCGCCTAGCGAG
>JAJZIF010000368.1 GCA_021810735.1 Acidobacteriota bacterium | reverse complement strand
AGAACTACGACCGGCCCGTATCGAGGTTCGCCAATTTGAAATTCTTGACTACGATCCGCCGAATGCGTCGTTTGCGGTGGATGTCTCGTCAGGCAGTTATGTCCGTTCCATTGCTCACGATCTTGGTCGGCAAGCGGGATGCGGCGCGCATCTGGCGAGTCTTTGTCGAGTGCAGACTGGAGAATTTCGCCTGGAACAGGCGGCGACGCTGGAGCAGATCGCCGAATGGATACAGGACGGCACACTCGAGGAACATATGCCTCATCCACGGCGTTTGTTGCCGCAGATGCCCTCGGTCACGGTTGACGTGGGTATGGCAATCCATCTGAAAAATGGAATGGCAAGAAATCTGCCGGACTACTCCGCGGCGCCCTTCATCAAGATATTCACGAACCAACGCGAACTATTTGCAATCGGCAGGCGCATTGCGGGTACGCTGATGCAGCCAATGGTAGTGCTGGGTCAGGAAGGATGATGTGCCGGTGTGTGCGATTTTCCCTGCTTCTGCAGCATCGGCAATAACAGCGGCAGGAAATTCCTCGCCACCTGCTGGCAGCCTTGGGCCGTTGGATGGATACCGTCGTTCTGCATCGATCCCGGCACGTCATAGACGCTCTTCAACATGAAGGGGAGCAAGGGTACGTGGTACTCTGCAGCCGCCTTCTTATAGATCGCATTGAACTGGGAAATATAGTCGCTGCCGTAGTTGGGAGGTAGCGTAATTCCGCCGAGGATCACTTTCGCGTGCGCATCCTGCAGTTTGGAAATAATTGTTCTCAGGTTCATTTCGGTGTCCCGAATGGGGAGGCCCCGCAGACCGTCGTTGCCGCCGAAAGCAACGATGACGACCGACGGATGAAATTGCAGGACCTCGGGGATGCGGAGCACGCCATCTTTCGAGGTGTTGCCGCTGATCCCCGCGTTGACTACCCGATAGCGATATCCAAGCGCATTCAGGTCGCGTTCAAGATCGTCTGGATAGCTTTGTCCTGCATTCACGCCGTATCCTGCTGTCAGGCTATCGCCGAAAGCAACGATCACTGGGCGAGAGTCTGTCGCCGTAGGCTCTGCCGGCGTTGACTGTGATGGCGAAGGGGCGGTCTGGACGGAACGTGTTGCCTGCGGCTTTTCGCCGCTGCATCCCGTAAGCCATGCAATCATCAAGAGAGAAGAGAAAAGAAAGCTAAGATTTGACTTCACGAACACCACTTTAACCAATGTCATTGGAAAATCAAGCCATCATCGCAGTCCGCGGATTGAAGAAGACTTTGCGCAGCGGGTCGACCTCTCTGGAAATTTTGAAGGGAATCGATCTCAGTATTCCGTCACGCCAGTTTGTTGTCATCATGGGGGCGTCTGGCAGCGGAAAGAGCACACTTCTCGGGCTGCTGGCTGGATTGGATGCGCCGAGCAGCGGCAGCGTCGCAATTGATGGCGAAGAGATCGGTCAACTCAGTGAAGATGCGCTGGCACGCATTCGCGCCACGAAGCTCGGTTTCGTCTTTCAGTCGTATCAGCTGATACCGACGCTGACGGCGCTGGAGAATGTACTGTTGCCGCATGAACTGCATGCCGGGGATGACGGAAAGCCACGGGCGCAGGATTTGCTCCGCAGTGTTGGCCTCGAAGAGCGGATGCACCACTATCCCGTGCAGCTTTCAGGGGGAGAGCAGCAGCGGGTCGCGCTGGCGCGCGCTTTCATGCTTCGGCCTCCGGTGATTTTGGCGGACGAGCCCACTGGCAATCTGGATTCCGCAACTGGCGCGCGAGTGATGGAGCTGCTGCTGGAATTGAATCGGAGGGAAGGTACGACGCTGGTCCTGGTGACGCACGATGCTAGCCTTGCCGCCCATGCCGAACGGAAGATCCTGTTACGCGATGGCTTGATTGAGGCCGACGATCTGTGCTGGCGGGGCGATGCCGATCATGACGCGAAGGCTGGCGTATGACGCTGGTTTCCGGAACTCTGGCCTGGACCACCGCGTGGAAAGTGGCGTGGCGCGATCTGCATGCTTCATGGATAAAATTCACGTTTGTCGTTGTGGCTGTGGCGCTCGGAGTTGGCTCGCTGACCGGTGTGCGAAGTTTCAGCATTGTCTTTCAGCGAACGCTGCTGGCGCAGGCACGAACGCTGCTGGCAGCGGACCTTTCGGCAAGAGATTTTCATCCGTATACGGATCGGCAACTCGCTGCGCTTGACCGGCTGCAATCGCAAGGCGTCGAACATACGCTGGTGACGGAGACCGTCTCGATGGCCACGACGGCTGCGAACCCCGATCCGGTGTTGGTGTCGCTGAAAGCAGTTGACCCGTCGCAATATCCTTACTACGGCAACGTGGGATTGGCATCGGGGCGGCCGCTCAGCGACATGCTGCGAGACGATACAGCCGTGGTCAGCGAAGAATTTCTGCTGCGCATGCGCACGCATGTGGGTGACATACTTCATTTAGGCAACAGCCAGTTCGCTATCGTCGACGTGCTGCGCTCGGAACCGGACCGGATTTCTTCGTCTTTCAGCATCGGACCTCGCGTCATGATCAGCCAAGCCGCGTTGCCAGCCACCGGACTGGTTCGTCCGGGCAGCCGGGCCAGCGAGCGTATGTTGTTTCGTCTGCCGATGCCGGACGGCGGCAAGCAGCCACGCATGGATATCGGGGAATTGCGGCAGCGAGTCGAAGCGATTTTGCCGGAAGCGCAGGTAACAGATTTCCGTGAAGCGAATCCGGCGCTTGTCCGTGGCCTCGATCGCGCCACGGCAATGCTGACGCTGGTGAGCCTGGTGACGATGGTGCTGAGCGCGATTGGCGTGGCCATGGCCATGCACGCGCATTTGCAACAGCGGCTGGAAACAATTGCGATCATGAAAGCGCTGGGCGCGCGTTCCTCGCAGGTCATGCGCATCTATCTGCTGCAGACATTGTTTTTGGGAGTCGTGGGCGCGTTGCTGGGAGTGGCGGCGGGTTTCGGAGTGGCGCGCGCCTTTCCCTATGTGCTGCAGCGCCTGATTTCATTGCCCGTCGAGGGGAAGCTTGCTTTCTCTCCGGTCCTCATTGGATTGCTGACGGGGATTTTGACGACACTGCTGTTCACTCTGCCGCCGCTACTGGAGATTCGAAACTTTCGTCCATTGAGAATTTTGCGCCGCAACGTCGAGCAAGAACAAGGGACCGGTCTGCGCCATATGTTTCCACGCGATCCAGCCCAAATTGTCGCCATTTTGATCATCCTGGTCGGCCTGGCTGTGATCGCCAGCACCCTTACCCAATCTACCGTGGTTGGCGAATGGTTTGCCGGCGGCTTGCTGGTAGTCCTGGTCGTTCTACTACTGGCGGCGTCCGGCCTGCTGGCAGCGGTGCGATGGACCATGCGATTTCAGCGCCAACGACTGACGCCGATGGTGCGACAGGGACTGGTGAATCTGCAACGTCCCGGCAATCAGTCCGCGGCGGTGCTGACAGCTCTGGGTCTGGGCGTCATGCTGATGATGACGATCTACTTCGTACAGCACGCCATCGTACTGGATTTGAACCAAACCAGCGGCTCCTCGAAAATTCCGAACGTCTTTCTTGTTGACGTCAGCACGGATGAACTCGCCGGGGTGAAGAAACTAATTGCTGCCCAGCCGGCGGTCGAAGGTGGGCTGGAAACCATCCCGATCGTTTCCGGGCGCATTGTTTCGATCGATGGAGTTTCTACGGACCAACTGCGCATCCAGCATTATCCCAGGCGAATGCTGCGATCGACCTCCTTGACCTGGGCGGACACTGTGCCGGTTGGCGAGAAAATCGTCGCCGGGCACTGGTGGGCGAAGACGAGCGCGGCGTCGGAGGTAGCGGTCAGTGAGGGCACGGCGAAGACATTGCGCTTGAAGATTGGCTCGCAGATCGGTTTCCTGGCCGGGGAACAGAATATTGTAACCACGGTTGTTGCAATCTATCGTTCGGATGGCGGGCATGTGTATTCTCGCAGCCAGTTCATCTTGCCGAGCCGCGCGCTGGCGGGCCAGTCTGCGATCTGGTATGGCGCTTTCCATGCGGATCCATCGCGCGTCGGCGATGTGGAGAAGAGTCTATTCGCGGTCTATCCTACCGTGACGGTGATCAATGTGGCGGATGTGCTGGAGGTGGTCCGCAAAGTTGTGGATCAGATCGCCATGGTCCTTCGATTCGTCGCGGGCTTCGTTCTGCTGGCTGGAGGCATTATTCTCGCGTCCAGCGTGACTGCAACACGGTTCCAGCGCGTGCGCGAGGTGGCGATTTTGAAGTCGCTGGGCGCGCTGCGGAGCCAGATCATCTCTATGCTGAGCATTGAGTTTTTGACGCTGGGAGGGATCGCCGGAGTCGCGGGAGTGGCGTGTGCCCTGCTGCTGTCGAGTGTTCTGCTTCGCAAGCTGGAGGTGAGTTTTCATCCGGGCCTGGCAATTTCGTTGTTGGCCATGGCGGCAACCGCGATCCTGGCCAGCGCTACCGGATGGCTCGCGTCCTATCGCATCCTGCAGCAAAAGCCGCTGGAGGTTCTGCGCGAGGAATGATGCGGGCATTCGCTGTTCGGCGGGTTGCAGGCGAACCACATTCCCCTCAAGAAAATAATGCTTCAGGGTGGTCTCCGAGCCGTCGACCAGCGCGACGACTATCTCGCCTTGGCGAGC
>JAJZIF010000367.1 GCA_021810735.1 Acidobacteriota bacterium | reverse complement strand
CTCCGACCGCTGCGCGATGGCGAGAAGAAACATGCATCCGAGCACAATCAAGAGTCCAAGTCCCCGGCCGCCAGTCATCGTGAGCGGCATCCACTCTTCCGATTGGCTGAGGCCGATCGGCTGATGGAACAGCGTATTCAGGGGGTAGAGGACCTGTTTGACGCCAATGGGATTGAGGAACAATGCGGCCGCCGAAAGGATTAGCGCCAATCCCAGCATTGTGCGACGGTGCGGATCCCATGGCAACGCCACGAGCGAGCCTATCCGGAAATTAAAGAAAGAACAAAAAAGAAACGCGAATGCCAGCAGAAGTCCAAGAAAGAAAGACCCGTGGCAGTTCACCCACACCGCAAATAGCGGCGGCAAGAAGAAGAACCAACGTGGATTGCCAGTACGTCCCAGTTGCATTAGCAGCAACTCGATGATGAGCAGAAGATAGCCAATCATCTGGGGTCGTATTGCAAGGCCGGCGGTCGCGAAGAACCAAATCGCCATGGCCCCGAGAAAGGCCACCTTGGCATTTCCGGAATACAGTGTGCACAACGCATACCCAGCGATCAGCAGGGCTATGGTCGAAAGGCATAACCCGAGCATCAAGCCGGAATATCCGCCAAGTCTGTAAGCGCCATAGATAAGCGTCTGCGCAAGCCATTCGTGTGGCACCCAAGCATGGTGATTCGTGGTGTAGGAGAAAATGTCTGTAGTCGGAATCGTGTGGGTGGTCCAGATAATCTGGCCCGTTTTCAGGTGCCACCACATGTCTGGGTCGTCGAAGCGAGAGCGCACGGTCAACACACCCAGGACTGACAGAAGGCACGAGAGCATGACTGGAAAGGAAAATGCCCTTCGCCAAACAGCAAGATGCGCGTGAATGCCGGCACGGGGGGGCGTCACGGACACCGCCGTCAAGCAGTCCCCATCTCATGGCCTTCTCGTTCGGAAAGAGCGCCTTCCTCGGAAAGCCTGATCAGACGATGCAGATAAGCGCGTGAAATTTGCAGGCTGCGCGCAGCCAGTGTTTTGTTCCCCCGGTTATCTCGCACGGCCGCTGCGGCCAGCCTGATCTTGTAATCGCGAAGTTGCCGCTCGAATGAACCGGCGGGACGATAATCCTCGATGTTGACGACACTCTCCTCCTGAATTTCCTGGGGTAAATCTTCCGCGTGGATGACGGTATCGTGAGAAACGATAATGGCGCGTTGAATCACGTTCTCCAATTCGCGTGCATTGCCGGGCCAGGAATACGCTTGTAGCAGACCCATAGCCGCTGGATCGATCTCCTCAATGTCTTTTTCATGCATCTCGGAATAATGTCGCAGGAAGTGTCTGGCGATGAGCGGAATATCTTCCGGGTGCTCCTGGAGAGGCGGTATATCGATTCTCATAACATTGATGCGGTAATAAAGGTCCTGCCGGAAAGTTCCCTGCGCGACCATTTCAGCCAGGTTCTGGTGGGTGGCGAAAACCACGCGTGCCCGCAAGGGAATCAGCCGGCTGCTACCGAGCCGGCTGAATTCGCGTTCCTGCAAGACTCGCAGAAGCTTCACTTGGGTGCTCAAGCTAAGTTCGCCGATTTCGTCCAGGAACAGCGTGCCGGCGCCCGCCTGCTCCAAATAGCCCTGTCGCAAGCCGACAGTGCCGGTGAAGGCGCCTTTTTCGTGGCCGAACAACTCGGCTTCGATCAGTGTTTCCGGAATGGCTCCGCAGCATACGGCCACAAACGGCTGTCCCGAACGATTGCCAAGGTTATGAATGGCGCGGGCGGTCAATTCTTTGCCAGTCCCGCTTTCTCCAGTGACAAGCACAGAAGTATTGACATTGGCGACGCGGCGCACCAGTTCGTATACCTGGCGTATTTGCGGGCTGGATCCGATCATCCGATCACAGCTGCTGACCGCCTCCAATTGCTGTTGCACGGCTTCCAACTTCCGCTTGAGCGAGCGGCTCTCATAGGCGCGCCGCAACATCGCTTTCAGTTCGACAATGGAAGGCGGCTTGCGGCAGTAGCTGTGTGCACCCTGGCGGATGAGCTCCAGCGCGGCAGATCGAAGACCGTCGTCCGCAAGCACTACTGGAGAAATATTCGATGCGACGATTCGCTCCGAGCAGGCAATTCGCAGTTGCAGCAAACTGTGATTGGTATCGAGGTCGAGAACCACAACGTCACATGCTCCAGCGGAGAACAAGCGATGAATCCCTTCTTCATCGGGTTCTAGCACAATTTGAAATTCTTTTCCCAAGGCAGAGGACAGAAGCTGCTGAAGCTTGCGGTCCTCAGAAAATAGCGCAATCCGGATCATATTTGTGATCTCCAATCGTTCTTGCACGACGGCAGTCAGCGAAACTGCTCCAATTGGGGTGGTGGAGAGTCGTGCATTCTTAAACTGCTACCTAACCGCGGGGACCGGCTGGCATAGGTCGCTCGTGTCTGGAAATTCACGGAGTAAAGTATTCGTAGCAGAGGTTGCGGAAAAAGTCGATGAAACTTTAGTAATACACCGAATAGCTATCTGATTTATGGTCGAAACGCTATCAGCGCGATTCAGATCATTTCAATGCCATCTTGCGATGAGCACTTGGCACTTCACTTGCTACTTTCATTTCTGAGACGCGCGACGGGTGGGCTTCTCGCTCCTGAGAGGCATGATCGGCGCTACCCGATTTGCGTTCCGAGCCGATGATCCATACGGGCTGTACTCTCTTGATTCGCCACCGGGGATGGAACGGTTCGACCGCTGGGTGTATCCGTTCCATCCCCCGCCGTTATATACCACGCGTCTGCCTGGGTCGATCGCACAGCGATACACTCCGGGTTCCGTAGGGTGTATTCGCCGCTTCACTTACTTGCACCCCCTGTAAACAACCGTGCACACCAACCCTTGTAACAAGACCCATAAGGCATTGAATTCAGACTCGTAGCGCCTCCGACCGATTTGGACGGAAGATTGCACACCCACCATCGTCCCTACAAAGGGAGAAAGAGTTGGTGTATGCATTCGATTGCCTGGTGGCCGACCCTTATCGTTCTCGCCGTCGCAACGTATACCGATCTGCGCAGTTGTCGCATTCCAAACTGGCTGGTATTGCCGTTCCTGGTGGCAGGAGTCGGGGTATCCGGCTGGATGCAGGGTTGGCACGGGGTTGGGCAGAGTTTCCTGGGTATTGGCCTGGGAGCCTTGGTTCTCGGATTTCTTTGCTGGATGGGCGGTATGGGGATGGGGGACATGAAGCTGTGTGCCGCTGTCGGAGCGTGGATCGGACCGGCTCAGTTGATGGTGGCGCTGGTCGTTATGGCTATGGCTGGCGGGATCATGGCGCTTTGCTGGGCGATTGGCGGTGGATTCGTAGGCGAACTGCTCGATGGGGCTGGGGACTTGATCTTCGGGCTAAGAAAACGCGGACTTCGTCCCCATCCTGAACTGATACTCGACAATCCACTGACTCGCAAAATGCCCTATGCTCCAGCAATTGCAATCGGCACACTCATCTCATTCTTTTCTCGTTGAGGACAGATGTACAAATTAAGGCGATTTCACAAAATAACATGCGAATTTCAACTCAAGTGGACAGAAAGCCGCAAGCAGAAGGGAATCGCAAATTGCTGATGGCGACCAGAACTCAGGACCGCGACTCGCTTGGCGCCGACATCTTGACGGTTGCCTTGATTGGCCCAGAGGAGCTGCGCCGCAACGCGATCGCAGATGCCTTGGTTGGATCGCAGGCGCGTGTAACAAGGGAGCTGACGTCGTATCCCGGCCTTGACGATGTGCCGCGGCTGTTGGAGTCCGATTACGATGTCGTCATTATTGAGCTGGACACCGATGCGGAACACGCTCTCGACCTGGTAGAGGCTATCTGCGCCACCAGCAACTCTGTCACTGTGATGGTCTATTCCGCGCGGGCGGATTCAGCCATGCTGGTCCGCTGTATGCGAGCTGGCGCCCGTGAGTTTCTGTCGCTGCCCATCACGCCGGGAGCAATTGAGGAAGCCCTGGTGCGCGCGATGGTTCGCCGTCCAGTTGGCCGCCCCGCCAAGAAGGTGCTGGGAAAGCTGATGGTGTTTATCGGAGCGAAAGGCGGTTCCGGCGTGACCACCGTCGCCTCCAACTTCGCGGTCGCGGTCGCCCAGGAGTCCCATCAGACCACCCTATTGATCGATCTCGGTCTGCCAATCGGGGATGCGGCGCTTGGCCTCGGCATACGCGCCGAGTTTTCGGTGGTCAACGCCCTCGAGAATTTCAACCGACTGGATTCAAATTTCTTTTCAAAATTGCTGAGCAAGCATAGCTCGGGGCTTTCCGTTCTGGCCGCACCAGACGGGTACGTTCCGATTCGAGCTACGGTTGAGGCCGTCGAGCGATTGCTCACCGTGGCTCGGCAGACTTTTGATTATGTGATCGTAGACGCCGGTTCGAACATGGGTCCGACCAGCAGGACTCTCTTCAAGGACGCCTCCAATGTTTACCTGATCACTCAGGTCAGCATTCCCGAACTGCGCAATTCCCATCGACTGATCGGCGAGTTCTTTGCGACCTCCAATTTCAAACCTGAGATCGTGCTGAACCGCTTTACGCAACGCTCACTCGGGATCGATGAAAAAGAGATCGGAAAAGCACTGACGCAACAGCCGCAATGGAAAATCCCGAGCGAT
>JAJZIF010000366.1 GCA_021810735.1 Acidobacteriota bacterium | reverse complement strand
TCGAGCGCCATCACGGCAACCGCGCCGGCCTTCTCGGCGATCTCGGCCTGCTCGGCGTTGATGACGTCCATGATGACGCCGCCTTTCAGCATTTCCGCCAAGCCTACCTTCAGGCGCAATCCGTGATTTGCGTTGCCATTGTTTTGATGATTTGCCATGGTGCTGCTCCTTGCCACTCCGAATCTTTCGTGGAAATACAAGTTTATCAGCTTCGCCGGCTCCGACTCTTGGGAGTAAGCCGTTGCCCGTACTTGCGAAACATCTCCACGGGATCGATGGCAACAAAGATGCCTTCGCCGCGGGCCAGCACTGTTCCGTCGAGTGCGCGGATTTCTCCGGCATGAAAATGCTTGCGGCCGTCCACTTTTACCGGCCAGCCGACAGCGCGAAGTTTTGTGGCCAGGGGAACTGGCTGGAGATAATCAATCGACATGTTGCGGGTGAGCGCGACCACGCCTTTCTGGCGGTTCACCTTACCCATGGCCTCGTCCAGAATGGTGGCAATGACGCCGCCATGGACATGGCCCGGCGGACCCTCAAAGCGACGCGGGACACGAAATTCGCACTCCACACCGGCGTTGTGCGGTGTTTCCTGGAAGCGCAGATGCAGTCCGTGCCGGTTCTCCGGCGCGCAACCGAAGCAGTGGTGCGTGACTCCGGGCATGGTGCTCCCGAGGGTGTGGCCGACACTGGGAACGCGTTTGCGTTTTGGGGCGTGCTGAGGAGTCTTCAAATGGTGTCCATTCTTTTAAGTGGAACTCGATGGTTGTTGCGCGATCAACTCCGTAACACCTTTGCCGGTGACAGTTTCGTTGTAATGCAGAATTTTCATGCCGCGATAGACATCCAGCAATTCTTGTGAGTGCAGAAGATGTTCAGGATTGCGCGGTCCGCGGGGATTGCCTAGCCTCTCATTGTCCTCGGTGTAGGTGCGGTAGAGCAGAATGCCGCCGGGGATGAGAATCTTCGGCAGCCACGGCAGGACGGCGCGATCCAGAAAAAACGAGACCAGCACAAATCCGAAACGGCGGCCTTGCTGGGCAGATTGGGTAACAACGTCGAGTGCTGGGCCCTGCACGATTTCGAGAGGAAGACTGTTCGCTGCCGACTTTTCTTTCGCGATCTCCAAGGCAGTTTCGGACCAGTCCGCCAAGGTCATGCGCCAACCCTGCTGCGCCAGCCAGATAGCGTGATGACCCGCGCCTCCGGCAAGGTCGAGTCCAGTGTGAGCCACCGGCGCAGCACTCTGGAGCAGAAGCGGCTGCAAATAATTCTTGTGCGCTTCCATGACGAACGGGTCGGGTTCGCGAAAGCTAAA
Source organism: Acidobacteriota bacterium (assembly GCA_021810735.1). The sequence goes on along the minus strand of JAJZIF010000366.1, from coordinate 3,336 downwards.
TTCTCCCGCAAGATAGCGCTGATTCCAACTCTGCCGATCGCTCCCTGGCATATGAGATCCAGTGTAACCAAATGGGCGATTGCGGTAGCGGAGAGATGGGCCCGCTGCGTTATACTTGCGTTGCGATGGCGCTTCTGGACAAGACGTTTTACATTGAGACCTTCGGTTGCCAGATGAATGCCCATGACTCGGAGAAAGTCATTGGGACGCTGGTGCAGGAAGGATATCGCCAGGTTGAGACGGAGGTCGAAGCTGGGCTGATTCTGTACAACACCTGTTCGATCCGCGATAAGGCGGAGCAGAAGGTCTTCAATCGCCTGAACGACTACAAGGCGCTGCACAAGCAAGGGAAGCGCTTTGCTGTGCTTGGCTGCGTGGCGCAGCAGGAAGGCGAGCGGATCTTCGAGCGAGCGCCCTACGTTTCGCTGGTTTCCGGATCGGCATCCTATCGCAAATTGCCGGAAATGCTGGTGCAACTGGAAGCTGGCAACAATCGCATCACGGGCCTGGACGACCGGCAGACCGATAAGACCTTTGAGACGGAATTTACCGCGCGCAGCAACAAGCATCGCGGCTACATCACCATTATTGAAGGCTGCGATAAGTTTTGCTCCTATTGCGTGGTGCCGTACACGCGCGGGAAAGAGCGGAGCCGAACGTCCGAGTCCGTGCTGGCCGAGGCGCGACGAATGGCCGACTCTGGCTATACGGACATCCAGTTGCTAGGGCAGAACGTAAACTCGTATCGCGATCCGTCGGGCAAAATGAGTTTCGCCGAGTTGCTGACGGCGGTCGGTCAGGTGGCGGGAATTCGGCGGGTTCGCTTTACGACTTCCCACCCACGCGACTTTACCCGCGATATTGTGGAAGCCATCGATGCTGTGCCGACTCTTTGCAACCACGTTCATCTACCGGTGCAGAGTGGGTCATCGCGCGTGTTGCAACGAATGCAGCGCGAGTACACACGGGAATGGTATTTGGAGCGGATCGCCTGGATTCGGGCGGCGCGGCGCCCCATCAGCCTGACGACGGACATTATCGTTGGGTTTCCCGGGGAGACCGAAGAGGATTTTGACGAGACGCTCAGCCTGCTGGCGCAGGTTGGCTACGACGCCGTGTTTGCCTTTCAATATTCTCCACGGCGGAATACACCGGCCATATCCATGGAAGACAGCATTCCAGAGGACATAAAGAGTCGGAGGCTACAGGCCCTTCTCGAATGCCAAAGGGAGATTCAAAGAGTCTCGTACAGCAGGCACATTGGAGAAATCATTGAAGTAATGGTTGAAGGGGAGAGGGCTTCCCGCGGCCAGGTTTCCGGACGCAGTTCGCAAAATAAGGTGGTGAACTTTACCGTGGATTCGCCCATTATGCCCGCAAACGGAACCTACCTGGATGTCCGCATTACCCAGAGTTTTCCTAACAGCCTGCTGGGCGAGGCTGTGGTTGCCAGTTATTCTTCCAAAGGTACGCATCGAGAGGAAGTTCCTGTCGTATGAGCACACCTCCCCAACCCGGCGCAGGTGAAGTGCAGGCGGACGAAATGGAAGTGAAGATTCGCGGCCTGATGATGGATCCGGTCACCAACATGCCCATGGTGGTGCTGAAGGACATTCAGAGCGACGCCCTGGTGCCCATATGGGTTGGAATCTTTGAGGCCAACGCCATCGCCCTGGAGATTGAAAAGACGGCGATGCCGCGCCCGATGACCCACGATCTGCTGGCCAACCTGATCCGCACGCTGGATGGGGAAGTGCGGCGCGTGGTGATTACGGAGCTGAAAGACGATGTGTTTTACGCGCTGATCTGGATGGAGCAGGGCGGAGAACTGATCAGCCTGGATGCGCGGCCATCCGATGCACTGGCCCTGGCACTGCGTACAGATTGCCCGATCTTCCTTTCGGCACAGGTTCTGCGCACCACGCGGATGGCCAATGCGGGCGTGGAGAATTTCTCTACCGAGGAATTGCGTCGCTGGCTGGAAAATTTGAACGATGAAGATCTCGGCCGCTACAAAATGTAGCGATCGGCCCTTCGACGCGCCGGTTTTCCTGTAAGATTTCGGCCATGCCGCCATCATCAAGCAGGTTCTGGAAGAAGGCAGCGTTCCAGACGATCGCCCGCGCGGAACACCTTGTGCGCGGCCGGCATCGATTATCAGAAGTCGATCGATTGCAGATTCGGAATTTTCTGGTCCTGCAGCAGGAATCGCCTCTGGGTAGCGTGGTACACGCGACGCCGTTCTACGAAGCGCTGAAACGCGCTATACCCGAGGCTCACATCACCGTTGCCGCTTCTCACATGGCGGCCGCGGTTCTGCAACATAATCCCTATATCGATCACAGCGTCGTTACGCCCAATCCATTTGCGGATTTTCGTAATGCTGCGAGAACGGTGCGAGGACTATTTCAATCCCTCCCGAACGGCACGCGATGCATGGTCACCACCATCGGGAACCAGCGCACCCGCCTCGCGATGCTGGGCCTAATTGCGGGAGACGCGGTGTGGGTTGGCTATACGCTGGCACCGGAGCTGTATGATTTGCCACTATTCTTCGATCCGGAGCGGGGTCAAATCGATGGCAATCTCGACATCGCGCGTAAACTCGGGCACCATGTACCGTTTTACGAGCCCCGCATTTTCTTTACGGAACGGGATGCCGAACATGCATCGCGGTGGCTCGAATCGCTTGCGGTGCCTCCAAGTGTGACTCGCGTGGCATTCGTCACGCAAAACAGCGGCGGCCAGCGCAATCAGTGGAGCGCGGCGCGTTTTCAGCAGGCGATCTGCCGCCTGTCGCAGCATGGGAACGCTGTGCCAATTTTTCTCGGGACAGCCAACGAGGCTGCAACCATCGAAGATCTGCGGCGCAGCTTGCCAGATCCAGGAATTTCTCTGGCCGGGAAAACGACCATTTCGGAGCTTGCCGCCGTGCTGGCCCAATGCGATCTGGTCGTCAGCCTGGATACGGGGACCTTCCACGTGGCACGCGCAGTCGGCTTGCCCGGCGTTGTAATTGCCCAGGCGTGGAAAAGCCCGCTGGAGTGGCTGCCGGTCGAGCATCCTCGCTATCGCGTTTTGCGCGGCCCTACAATTCCAGAAGCCCCACCCGATTATTGGATCGAAGAGATCAGCGCGGACCAGGTGTGTGAAGCTGCCATCGAGTTGATGGCGAAATACCCGGCTGATCCCGCGCAGCGAAAGGAACGGCTGCAACATTCGCTTCGCTGACTGTTCCGAAGCCCACTCTGCGACAATACCGTTGTGCGATTGCAACGGGTATGTCCTTCCAGGATTGTCTTCATGGTCAGTGGAAAATCTCGGCGTGTGTGCGCT
>JAJZIF010000365.1 GCA_021810735.1 Acidobacteriota bacterium | reverse complement strand
TTCGATGCCACATAGTTCACTGGATGCGCAATTGATTCAAAAAGAAGCGGTCCAACCCTTCGGCCCAGCCTGCGATCAATCGGCGGCGTTCGATATGGCATCCATATATGCGACGTCAAAGGCGGTCCCTTGCACCGTCACGTATTCGTTTGTCAGTTCCGAGCCTGCCGTATAAGGCGTTCTCTGATATGTCGTAATCCCGCTATCGGTAGTGGCATAGATATGCAATTGCCCGCCGTATGCGGTGTACATCTTGTGCCAGTCGGTGATGGCGCATAGACCAGTCAAATCGCCATACCATGGCTCGACCAGCACCGTGTTGGTGTTGAGATTGAACATAGTCAGGCATCCATTCACCAGGTTGTCGGCGGTGCGTTCTCCGGTCTGGCAGAGCTGCGAACCGATCCACAACGTATTGTCATCGCCAAATAACATCTTGGTATGCGTGCCATCGGAAATCGGGTAGGTGGCAGTCACCCGATTGCTGGTCAGATTCAATACCGACAGAAATCCCTCCCACAGGCCATCCTTTTGTTGTTGCTGCCCGGAAACGTACAAGGTGCCATTCCCATAGAGGGCCATGGTCGCTCCTCCAGGCACAGGTATCCTTTGGTTCTCCGTTGGAGGCGCGGGGGTAACTGGAGGCGTCGGATAGGTACTTCCGGGAAAGTTGTACACGTTGAGCACGCCCATATTCAAAAGGCTCACGCTGGCAGTGGCTTGACCGGTCACTGAATCCACATTGCTATTTCCGCATTCCGGACCGCAGTTCAGCAGCCAGCCCGTGGTTCCATCGGAAGAAAAGATGGTGTTATACGGGCGATCGAACTTGATGGGATTTCCATTCCGGTCGAGCACGGGAACCACGCAGTAGACCGGCAGGTTGACCGGCTGACAGTTCACCGGGGCGACAGTGCTCGGCCAGCTTGCCTCGTTCGGAAAGGTTGGCACCGGCATGACTGTACCGTTCGGCTGCTGGAGATGAATGATCCGGTAGGCATAGTCGCTGTTCAGCACAAAGGCCAGGATCACTGTGGCACTAGGATTGGAGACAATTTTGTACACATTTGGGAGGTTGAGGTAGACGTCCACGCCCTGCAAATAATCGAGTACCGTCACGTATTGTGCGGTCTGGCTGGCCGCGATGACATACTGGCCGCTTGAGGGAACGAAGACGCTGGCGGAAAAGAGGGTCAGTCCGCTGATCGGGGCCTGGACCTGCTCCTTCGCGTAATTGACCGGGACCAAACTGCCGTCTCCTGAGCCATAGACATACCCGATGGACTGCTCGGGATAGTTCAAAATAAGGCTGGGCAGCTTACCGCTGTACCCGCCAACGAAGAAATAGGGGATTGTGCCGTTCTCGCTGTTTCGAATGTCGTAGCGGGCGTCCACAATCTGCAATGAGCCGGCTTGAGCGGGTGAGGGATTTTGAATCGCTACCAGAACCCGTTCAAGGATGGTGCTTGGAGGGAAGGGGCGACCGGCAAAAAACGAATTCTGGCCAAGACAGCCTATCATCCAGAAGACGCTTGCTGCGGTAACGACACTGAGGGCTACTCGGACCAAAATACTACGACTCATCAAAGCTCAATGCTCCAATTCGAGGGCACTTTCAACGTTCCTGGCTGTAAGGCTAGTGTATACCAGACATCTGCATCTGGCGCTTCTGCGCCGCACCTACTAGGATAATCAAACGGACCCATTCCCATGCCAACGATCTTGAGTGAACTGTTCCAAACACGAAGCGTTCTTTGCGATGGCGCCATGGGCACCATGCTCTATGAACGCGGTATATTCATTCATCGTTGCTATGACGAATTGAATCTTTCGCAACCGGACCTGATTCGGGCGATCCATGAGGAATACCTGCAAGCTGGGGCGGAGATTGTCGAAACCAACACGTTCGGAGGCAATCGATACCGGCTGCAACGCCACGGACTCCAGGACAAGGTCCACGAGATCAACCTGGCTGGCGCGCAGGTGGCCCGGAAGGCCGTCGACCAGTTGCTGGACAAACAGGCAACCCGGGCCTATGTTGCCGGCGCCGTTGGCCCCCTTGGGGTGCAGATTGAGCCGCTGGGAAAGGTCTCCCTTGAAGAAGCCCGGGAAGCGTTTGCCGAGCAAATCCGTGCTTTGGCCGAAGGCGGCGTCGATCTGCTGGTGCTGGAGACGATGACCTCGCTCAATGAGGTTCGCCAAGCTATCCTGGCGGCGCGGGAAACAGCGCCGAATTTGGCTGTCCTCGCCATGGTGACGATCGATGAAGATGGAAACGCGCTGGATGGTTCCTCGCCGGAGATGGCGGCGAGAAAACTGACGGAGTGGGGCGTGGACGCGGTGGGCTGCAACTGCAGCGTGGGACCGGCAACCATTTTAAGCGCAATTGAGCGGATGAGGACGGCGACGGCGCTGCCCCTGGTTGCAATGCCCAACGCGGGGATGCCTCGCGCCGTCGATGGGCGAAACATCTATCTTTGCTCGCCGGAATACATGGCCAGCTTTGTGCGCAAATTTGCGCAGGCTGGGGTGCAGTTTGTCGGGGGATGTTGCGGCACAACGCCCAGCCACATTCGCGCCATGCGGTCCGCGTTGCGGGCACTGGAGGCTCGCAAAAGTGGGCCGGTCGCGCCCTCCGCCGTGAGCGTGCAGAATGCTGTGGCGCCGCCGCCGCTGGAACAGCGGTCGAAGCTTGGCTCAGACCTTGTCGCCGGCAAGTTCATCGCCCTGGTCGAGATCGTGCCTCCGCGCGGCATCAGTGCCCGGCGCGAACTCGAGGCCGCGGCCATGCTGGCGCAGCACGGAGTGGAAGCGATCAATGTTCCGGACTCGCCTCGCGCCTCGGCACGCATGAGCGCGTTGAGTCTGTGTTTGCAAGTGCAGCAGCAGGTTGGCATCGAAAGCGTTCTGCATTACACCTGCCGCGACCGCAATGTGCTCAGCATTCAATCGGACCTGCTGGGCGCTGCCTCCCTGGGCTTGCGCAACATCCTTTGTTTGACGGGCGACCCGCCCAAGCTAGGGAATTATCCCGATGCCACGGCGGTATTCGACGTGGATGCAATTGGTCTCGTCAACATTGTTCGCAACCTGAATTGCGGACTGGACATCGGCGGCAATTCCATCGGCGCTTCGACCGGGTTTGCTATCGGCGTTGCTGCCAATCCCGGAGTGCCGGACATCGATAATGAAGTTCGTCGCTTCGCCTATAAAGTGGAAGCCGGCGCGGAATATGCCATCACGCAGCCGGTCTTCGATCTGCGGCTGCTGGAAGCATTCCTCAAACGCGTGGAGCAATTTCATCTTCCAGTGATCGCTGGGATCTGGCCGCTTGTCAGTCTGCGCAACGCGGAGTTTATGCGGAACGATCTGCGCGTATTTGTCCCGGACGACATCCTGTTGCGCATGCAGCAAGCCGAAACGCCGGAACTGGCACGAGCCGAGGGAGTGAAGATCGCGCAGGAAATGCTGGCGGCTGCGCGCGGCATGGTACAGGGCGTGCAGGTGAGCGCACCCGCTGGCCGCTTCGAAGCAGCATTGACGGTAATGGAGAGTGTACTGCGCGACAATTCCGCTTCCGCCAAAATGGAAGAGGACGTGCGCGGATTGACATTGAAAACGGGTCGGGAAACGGGCCTGAAAGAGAAACAGGGAGTCGACCTTGGCAAACTTTGAAGAGTCTTTGAAACAGTTGGAAGCAATCATCGACAAGCTGGAACGCGGCGACCTGCCGCTGGAAGAGTCGGTGCGGCTGTTCGAGGAAGGCGTCAAACTATCGAATGCCTGCAAGGGTGATTTGGAAGCGGCGGAAGGCAAGATCCAGATACTTCTCAAGCAGAAGGATGGGAGCCGCAAGGCGGAGTCGTTTCCGCAAGCCGATGAGCAGAACTAGTCCGGCGAGGGAGATGTTTCCTTACTTGGCATTGGCGAAACTCATGATTGGTTCTGTCGGATGTTAGAGCGAGTCATTCTGAGCGCAGCGAAGAATCCAGAGGGTGATGACAGAGTTTACTATATGCATATCGTCTGGATTCTTCACTTCGGTCGCGTCGCCCAGGCGACCGACCTCCCTTCAGAATGACTCCCAACCACAAATCACCACACAAACTGTAAATCTGCTCTAGGGCTACATCACCATCTTGGCAATGGTAGCCAGCTGCATGTTCGAAGTGCCTTCATAAATCTTTCCAATTTTCGAGTCGCGGAAGAGCTTCTCGACCGGATAGTCTTTGACAAAGCCGTAGCCGCCAAACACTTCGACAGCCTGGCTGGCCACGCGTTCGGCGACCTGCGAAGCAAAGTATTTTGTCATCGCAGCCTCCTTCAGAAAATCCAGCTTGGCATCCTTTAACCGCGCGGCGTTGTAGACCATGAGGCGCGCGGCTTCAATGTCGACAGCAAGTTCCGCGAGCTGAAACTGAATGGCCTGAAAGTCGGCGATCGGCTTGCCAAACTGCTTGCGCTCCTTAGCATAGCGTGCAGCGTGATTCCATGCTCCTTGAGCGAGGCCGAGCATTTGCGCGCCAATTCCTATGCGACCCTCATTCAAAGTTTCGATGGCGATCTTGTACCCCTTCCCCGCTTCGCCCAGCAGATTCGTAGCCGGAACTTTGCAGTCTTCCAACACCACTTCACAGGTACTGGAGGCGCGAATGCCGAGCT
>JAJZIF010000364.1 GCA_021810735.1 Acidobacteriota bacterium | reverse complement strand
GGCTGGGGCCGAACCCGCGCCGAGCGCCGCCGCGATGGCCGCCGAAAAACCCTCGATCTGGCTGGCGCGCATTCGCAGGCGATGTTCCGCCTTGAAGCCGGTGGTGGACGGAGTGCTTTCGACCGAATACATGCGGTTCATTTCGACGCCGGCATTCAGAGAGCGGCGCTGGGCATAGTCGGACGCGAGCTTCAGGAACCCAGGATGCCAGAGACCGGACAGAAAATCCGCATCGAGTGAAAGAATCACATCCGCCACGTCGAGCTTGTATTGGGGATCGACGTAATCGCCAAACGCCTGCCGTGACGCAATCCGCGCAGAGTCGCGATTGACGGGGTCATACTGGAACCATTTCGCATTGGGATACTTCGCGCTGGCACTCTTCCACTGCGCCGCCAGCGTGGGCGACACAACCGTGCCGCTCAGGAAATAGAGTCCTTGGCCGCCGCTGGAGGCTTTCGACTCCAGCATGGCGGTAAAGGCCGCCAGGAAGTTTGGATAGTCGCGCGTTTCACCGCGATAGAGCACGCGCTTGGAACGGTCCGGATCGTACATCCCCAGCAGCGTTCCCTGGGTGTAGGCGTCCGATGTGCCGCGATTCATCGGATGTTCCGGATTGCCCTCGAGTTTGACCGGGCGATAGGCGTAGCTCTTGACCAGAAGCGGGATCGAGCCCATGGGAAATGGGTGGGCGGTGGCAAAGTAGATCGGCTCTCCAAGCACCAGATCTTCCGGCTGCTTGACGTAGGGATAAATCGGCTCGTCGGGCTGCTTGGTACATCCGGTCAGCCCAGCCAGGGCAATCGAAGCGCCCATCAACTTCATGAATCCGCGGCGGGAAACGGAATCCACCCATTCGGCGGCGTGCTGGGGAAATTCGCGCCGCAGGGAATCCTGAAACTCCGGCGTATCGGCCAACTCATCGATGGTCTGCCAATAGCGTTTGCCCGTCATGCCCGCCAGGCGAGCCTGCGCAGTCTCCATCAATTGGGCAGTTTTCGATTTTCCGTTCGATTCGACTGTTCCGGTCTTGTGATCGTTTTCCATCTTCGAATCTTGGCCTTTGCGGTTGTCGTTCGTTGCTGCGTCCAGAGCCGGCTGCGCTTGTTTTTGCATATCGCGACTCATCGATGACAGGTATCGCAGCTGGTAAGCTGCCGCGGCGGACGAATGTGATATTGCACCAGCAGATAATTTCCCAGGGTTTTCTGGTCGGTAAATTTCAGATAGTGTGGGTTGACTGGAACTGGAGCATGGACCGATCCGCCAGCCGATGAAGACCAGGACTGCATGTCGGAAAAAGCCGGCGAATCCGTTCCGGTGCGGGGGCTGGGCGGCGCGTCGAGAGCGGCCATCTGCGCGCCGTTATTTTCAGGGTTATTGGTGGTGCAATTCACCAACTGCGCGGTGGGAACGCCGGGAGTGGTGGGCTTGTTCGTACACCAGACCGGATGCAGCGATGACGGCCCTTCCCAGGCCATCTGGTAAATCTCGGAGGTCGGGCGAAGGTTCTGTGCAGGGTTGCGATGACAGTTCAGGCACCACTCCATCTGCAGCGTGCTGGCCTGATAGGTGAGCGGCATCTCGTCGATTCGGCCATGACAGCTGGAGCAGCCGATGCCCTTGTTCACGTGGATCGAGTGATTGAAATACACGTAATCGGGCAGATCGTGCACCTTGGTCCAGACAATGGATTGACCGGTGGCCCAACTGTTGCGCACGGGACCCAGCAGGTCGGCATTCGTCCAGATCTGCGCGTGGCAATTGATGCAGGTCTTGGTGGGCGGTATGCCGGCGTAGCTGGATTTCTCCACCGACGTGTGGCAATACTGGCATTGCAGTCCGAGTCCCTGGATGTGGTGCTTGTGGCTGAATGGAACGGGCTGCTCTGGACGTTGCCCCTGGCGGGTGACCCACGGCGAGCGCTGCAGGTAATTCAGCGTCACTCCCACCCCGATCAAAATCACTCCAAACAGGACCAGGCTGATCCTGGTAAGTGAGTTCGAACTACGATCAAAAATCTGCGCCATGTGTAGGTGCTTCCCTGCCTGCTTGCCCGGCTTTTCGCCGAGCTTGTTGATTTGACCCGAACCCACCGCTGTAGTGATATCGGAAGGCGATGAGCGAACACGTGCTTTAGATGCCAAATAAAGTATAGAGCTAAGAAAAATCGTTGATCCAGAAGTTAAAGATTACAGGAGCCACCGAAAGATCGGCAACCCCTAACGGACTTTTCAAGGAAATTTTTTGGTGAACTGTCGCTTTCACAACAGTGGAATAGCGGAGCAATGCAATGTGCTCCATTCTATCCCTATAGATTCTATTTCTGCAGTGTATATAGACTGGAAGATGTGACCGGAGGTTATCAAAAAGTACGCTATGACCATGTGTTCGCTTGTCAGCATCTGACAGCAGCGGATGCGCGTCTGGCGAAGCTGATGGCGCGTTCCGGGCCGTTTGCCCTGCGGCTGAAGCCGACCCACTCCACATTTGAGGCATTGCTGGAATCGATCGTCTATCAGCAGTTGCATGGTCGCGCCGCAAAAGCAATCCACGGGCGCATCCTGGAATTATTTCCCGATGCAACGCCGACGCCGGCGGCGCTGCTGCAGCTCAGTGAAGATGTTTTGCGGGCTGCCGGGCTTTCCGCCGGCAAGCAGCTTGCGATCCGCGATCTTGCGGAGAAGAGCCTGGCGGGCGTCGTGCCGCCGCTCACGAAGCTGCATCGAATGGCCGATGAAGAGATCTGCGCGCGGCTGACGACGGTGCGCGGGATTGGAATCTGGACGGTGCAAATGCTGCTGATTTTCCGTATGGGGCGGCCGAATGTGCTGCCAGTGTCCGACTACGGAGTTCGCAAGGGATTCGCGCTTACGTTTGGCAAGCTGCGCCCGGGGATGCCGGTGACGCTGGCGGACCTTCCCGACGCGGACACGATGAAACGCCGGGCGGCGCGGTGGCACCCGTGGCACTCGGTGGCGAGCTGGTATTTGTGGCGCGCCTGCGACCTGGCGGCGGAGGCGAAAACGGCAACGCGGCGGAGCGCTTCATGACCGCGCCCCGGCGATTTGTCTGTATCCACGGCCATTTCTACCAGCCTCCGCGGGAAAATGCATGGCTGGAAGCGATCGAGGTGCAGGACTCGGCGGCGCCGTATCACGACTGGAACGTCCGCATCAACCACGAGTGTTACGCCGCGAACGGCAGCTCGCGGATTCTAAACAACCAGAACAAAATCGTGCGGATTGTGAACAACTACTCCCGCATGAGCTTCAATTTTGGTCCGACGCTGCTGGCGTGGATGGAAAAGTCCGCTACGCTGTGTTATCAAAAAATACTCGACGCCGACCGCCGCAGCATGAGCAGATTTGGCGGACATGGCTCGGCCATCGCGCAGGTATACAACCACATCATTCTTCCGCTGGCATCCACCCAGGATAGGATCACGCAAATTCGATGGGGGATCGCCGACTTCGTATACCGCTTTGGGCGCAAGCCGGAAGGCATGTGGCTGGCCGAGACCGCGGTCGATCTGGAAAGTCTGGACCTGCTGGCCCAGCATGGCATTCTGTTCACTATTCTGGCGCCGCACCAGTGCGCGCGGGTGCGCGACATTGCGACGGAGAACGATCCCGAAGCTTCGTCGTGGCACGAAACACCCGATGCGAGCGTCGACCCAACCCAGCCCTACCTGGTACGCACGTCGGAAGGACGCAGCATCGCGGTATTTTTCTACGATGGGCCGACTTCGCGCGCCATCGCATTTGAAGGCCTGCTGGACAATGGCGGAAACTTGGCGAAGCGCCTGCTCGACGGGTTCCGCAACAACGGCCAGCCCGGCCAACTGGTCCACGTCGCGACGGACGGCGAAAGCTATGGACATCACCATCGCTTCGGCGACATGGCGCTGGCATACGCCCAGCAATCGATCGAACTGGGCAAAGACGCTCAGTTGACCAACTATGGGCAGTTCCTGGAAAACTTTCCTCCCACGTCGGAAGCGGAAATTCATGAAAACACTTCCTGGAGTTGCAGCCATGGGATCGAGCGATGGCGCGCGAATTGCGGATGCAACAGCGGCCAGCATCCCGGCTGGAACCAGAAGTGGCGCACGCCTCTGCGCGAGGCGCTCGATTGGCTGCGGGATGCCGCGCGGCCGCTGTGGCAGCTGGCCGCCGAGCCGCTATTCCGCGATCCTGGCGCGGCGCGCGACGGCTACATCCGCGTCATTCTGAATCGAACTGCCTCTGTTCAGCAACTATTCTTCGACGAACATTGCCCGCGCGCGCTGTCTCCAGAGGAACGGGTCACGGCCCTGAAATTGATGGAGATGGAACGCCACCTGCAACTGATGTACACCAGCTGCGGATGGTTTTTCGACGACATTGCGGGAATTGAAACTGTCCAGGTGATTGCCTATGCGGGGCGGGTGCTGCAACTGGCAACCGAGCTGTTTGGCGTCACCGGGGCCACGCTCCACACAGAGTTTCTGGCACGTCTCGCCAAGGCGGAAAGCAACATGGCCAAACTCGGCAACGGCGCCGATGTGTATCGCAGGAGCGTACTGGCGCAAAAGATTGGACTGGAACAGGTGGGCGCGCATTACGCCATCCTGTCCCTGTTCGAGCCGCAGCCGGAGACGACTTCGCTTTTCTGTTACGACGTGCGGCG
>JAJZIF010000363.1 GCA_021810735.1 Acidobacteriota bacterium | reverse complement strand
CCTGATATTGAATCCTCAGGCTATCGTCGGTTGCCAGGTGCCCATGCTCATACAGTTTGATATCGCTCATGTGTACGAATCCCTCAATTCGTGTGTTGCGCTGCCGTTGATGTTTGTGTTGCCGATTCTTCCGCCCTTGTTGCTAGTTTCGCTGTCGCCTCACATCCGCGCAAGCCGCTCGATGCTAAATGCTGCCCGCAAAAATTGCCCGCAATCTGGCTCCCAATCCAATGTCATCGGCGGCCCGCTGCTCGCGCACGCGATGGGTATAGAGCAGCAGGCCGATCAGGGTGGAATACTCCGGATCGATCAAATCGTCCGGCATGCGGGAGAGTGGAACGGGAAGGCCGATGCGCGCGGAGGTACGCAACATATTTTCCGCGTGCTCGGCCATGCCGGGCAATTTCGCTCCGCCGCCGGTGAGGACGCAGCCGGAACCCATCGCTTCCAAGACTCCGCCCTGACGCAAACTGTTGCGCAGCATCTGGAACAGCTCGCGCGCGCGGGGCTCAAGAATTTCGCACACATGCCGTTGCGGCACCTGGCGATACTGGCCAACACCGGCATCCGGGGCCTGGACCATAATTTCATTCAACTGCGGAATGGCGGTGACGATGGTGTGCCCGTATTGCAGCTTCAGGCGCTCGGCTTCCGGCAGAGGCACGCGCAACACTACTGCCAGATCGTTGGTGAAATGCGCGCCGCCGATGGGCAAGGAATCCGTATGGACGACAGCACCTTCGAACAACACGGCCACTTCCGTGGAGGCGGCGCCGATGTCGAGCACGCAGACGCCGAGTTCCCGTTCGTCGGAGGTGAGGACGGCTTCGGCGGCGGCGATAGCCTCAAAGATGGTGTCGGACACTTCGATGCCCGCCTTGTTGGCGCAGGTCACGACATTCTGCATGGTGCTGGCGGGAGCCATGACGATGTGGAGATTCACTTCCAGCGTGCTGCCGACCATGCCAACCGGATCGAGGATGCCATCCTGATCGTCCACGAGAAAGTCTTGCGGCAACAGATGGAGCACGCGATACTCCGGCGGCAGATGCACTTCCCGCGCGCGCTCGACGGCGGCGCGCACGTCGTCGCGGGTGATCTCTCGCATGCGACTGCCGAGGAGGATGCCGCCGCGGCTGGTCACCCCGCGAACACGGGAACCGCCGATGCCGACCGTGGCGCTGGCGACCTGCGTGTCGGCGGCTTCCTCGACGGCCTGAAATGCGCCGTCAAACGACTCGGTGGCCGGCCCCAGGTCCGCGATGATGCTGCGGCGCATGCCGCGCGCGTGGGCCACGCTGTGACCGCGATAGCGGATCGCGCCATCGGAAATTTCCCCGCAAAGCACGCGCACGTTGGCGCTGCCTGCGTCGAGTACCGCGATGTGTTTTTGTTCTCGTTCTGGCATTTCACTCCCTTTCCGCGGCTTCGAAACCAACCACCCTCGTACAGCAACTACATTCCCGATACCACGTGCATGATCGGATGGCGTACCGTGTGACCGCGCCCCGGAGCGTGTCGGGATTCTCGGGGATGCGTCGTTGCGCGATGGCGCGTCGCCGGGGTTGGCTTCCTTACCTTTGTTTTCGCTGCAGCCTTCGCCGGACTCACCGATGATGTTGCAGTTTCGCTCGCGCCGGTTTCGCTTTCGCTCGGCTGAGTCGCGTCCGTGACGCTGTTTGCAGGCGACGATGCGGTTCCAGTGCCCTTCGCGCCGGTGTCGAGCACGACCTGTCTGCCATAGCGCATATCGACGAACCGCAACTGGGGATATTGCCGCAGCCATTCCGCGAGATGCGTCCGATATGCCTGATACCGGGCGAGAAAGTCGACATCGCCAAAATGCACCAGAGGCTGCCGCGCGCCGCCGAGAAAGACGGCGCGAATGTCCTCCGGGTCGGACAGATCGACTTCGCTGAGAGTTGCCGAGATGCGGCCGCCTTCGGCATCGAGCGCGTGGACAAATTGGCGATACATGGCGATGCGCGCGGCGCGGATCGAGAGCGGATCGGCGGCGGAGATGCCATCCAACACGGGAAAAGAATAATGCTGCGCAACCGCGGCGGGCAGATCGAGCAGGACGCCATCGTCATCGACCAGGCGCACCGTGTTGCCGTCGCGGGCGAAGGCCACCGGCGTACGTTCCACCACGGCGACGCGCAGTCGATTGGGCCACAAACGCATCACGGTCGCACGGCGCACCCACTTGATTTGTTCCAACTGCGCCTGACGTTTCTCCAGAGGCACGCGAAAAATGCTGTGGCCAACATCGGCAGCGAAGAAGGCAAGCGCCTGGGAGTCGGTCACGACGCGATTGCCGCCGACCGGAATGGTTTCCGTCGACTGCAGGATGAAATGACGATTGTGGAGCAGTAGAGACCGGACGGCCAGACCAAGCGCGGCGACCGCACCCAGAGCGGCGACAATGAAGACGGCGATCAGCACGCGAATCCAGCGCGGGTTCCAGCCGAACCGGGAAGCGAAGCGCGATCCTCCGCGGCGACGAACCGGGACACGCCGTTGAGAGCGCAGAAACTGCCGGTCTGCATCCTGGCTGGCGTGTTCTTCGAGTACGGGCTGGGGAATATCCGCTGTCTCCGCATGGATTTTTGAGCGAAGGAATTGCTTGGTCTCCTCGGATTCGAGCAGCCCGGTCCGTCCATCGCTTGCTGTGTTTTTTGCCACGGCCGCAGCTGGTCGTGAGAGTCGCCAATTCGACTATAACCCGCCACCGATTTTCCGCGACATTATTTTTGGGTTTTATGCGGTTTTTTCCGGATTTTGCAGGGATTTCCAGTTATGCGGGAGCGACGCCGGTTGCCGCGAGAGCGGCGAGCACCAGGGCGGCGGCCTGATGCACGTTGCCCGCGCCCATGGTGAGGACGAGATCGCCGGGATGGGCGAGGACCGCGAGTTGCGCGACTGCTTCCTCAAATGAAGATGCGTAGCGGACGTCCGCGCCGTCGATCGCGTTCACCAGCGCAAGGGCATCGACGCCGGGAATGGGAGACTCGCTGGCGGCGTAGATATCGAGGACGCGGACCACGTCGGCGGCCTGAAAGCAATGGCGAAACTGGTCGAGAAGATCGCGGGTGCGGGTATAGCGATGCGGCTGAAAGAGGACGAGAATGCGACGAAAGCCGCATTGGCGGGCCGCTTCCAGCGTGGCGCGAATTTCCGTGGGGTGATGGCCGTAGTCGTCCACGACGGTGACGCCGCGCACCTCGCCTTTGCGCTGGAAGCGCCGCTCGACGCCGGCAAAGTCCGCCAGCCCTGCGGCGATTCTGTCGACCGGCACACCAAGCTGCACCCCAATGGCAACGGCGGCAGTCGCGTTTCTAAGGTTGTGCAGGCCGGGCACGGAAAGGGTGAAGGGGCCGAGCGCGGTACCTTTGCGATGGACCAGGAACTGTGATCGATGCCCGCTGTTGGATGGAAGAACTTCCAGGCGGAAAGCGGCTTGCTCCGCCATGCCGTAGGTCAGCACGGAGTGGCGCACGCGGGGCAGCAAGGCGGCGAGTTGGGGATCGTCGATGCAGGCGGTGGTCGCGCCGTAGAACGGGACGCGATCCATAAACTCGAGGAAGGCTCGCTCCACGTCTTCCATGTCGCGATAGCAGTCCATGTGCTCGCGATCGATGTTGGTGACGACGGCGAGGATGGGGGAGAGCTTGAGAAAGGAGCGATCGCTCTCGTCCGCCTCGGCGACAAGATATTGGGAGCGGCCGAGGCGGGCGCCCGATCCCATGGTCTCGACGCGTCCGCCGACGACGACGGTTGGGTCCAGCCCTCCCGCGGCCAGCACGGCGGCGATCATAGAAGTGGTGGTGGTTTTGCCATGCATTCCGGCGACGGCGATGCCATACTTCAGGCGCATCAATTCCGCCAGCATTTCGGCGCGCTGAATCACCGGGATGGATTGCTCATGCGCGGCGAGGACTTCCGGATTGAGGGGGCTGAGGGCGGAGGTAGTCACGACGACATCGGCTCCGGCGATGTTGGCCGCGGCATGGCCTTCGAAAATGGCGGCTCCCAGGCTGAGCAGCCGGTCGGTGACGGGGGAACGTTTCAGGTCGGAGCCGGAGACGTGATGGCCGAGGGTGAGGAGAATCTCGGCGATCCCGCTCATGCCAATGCCGCCAATCCCTATGAAATGTACGTGCTGGGTGCGGATGAACATCCTGGACGAGAACCTAAGCATTTTCACTGTTACTGTAATGCGGGCTTCGTTCTATCCCACCCTGGCTTCGCCAGGATCGGGGGCACCCATGACATTGCACGATCCGTGAAAGAGCTTCTACGTTCTACTGTAGCAGCGACCGGGCGTTGGAAAATCCGCGGGATGATGACTGGACTGGGGATTGGAATCCGTTTATCCGGCTGAGCATCGAATGAGTGGCAGGATCGCTGTGCTGCAACAAGCGGAGCGCGGCGGGAAAAGTGGTGGGATCACCACAACTTTCCGGCTGAAAAAGCGTTAGATTGAAATGAGAGTAGCTGGGTGAGGCCAGAGGGTGGCCGCTCAGTAACTCTCCGAGACTCGAGACTCCTGAAGCCACAGAATTTGGTGGATAGCCGGGAGTTCCGGTCGGGAGATACGGTATGCGTATCCTTCGTTCCCTTTTCGTACCGGTATTGGCAGGCATATTCCTTACGGGCGGCCTAATCGTCC
>JAJZIF010000362.1 GCA_021810735.1 Acidobacteriota bacterium | reverse complement strand
CAGACGGAACTGCGCAGCCTCCTGGGGTGTTTTCTATTCTCAGGCGATGATGTGTTCAAGCATCTGGGCGTTCTTTCCGGCGGCGAACGCAATCGCTATGCCCTGGCCCGGTTGCTGGTCAGCCCGGCCAATTTCCTGCTGCTCGATGAACCGACGAATCACCTCGACATGCGCGCCAAGGAAGTGCTGCTGGAGGCGATCCGAAACTTTACCGGGACCGTCGTGTTTGTCTCCCACGACCGCGCCTTTATTGACGCCCTTGCCACGCGAGTCTTTGAAATTCGAGATGGCGCCGTTCGTGTGTACGCCGGCAATTATGAAGATTATCTCTGGCAGACTTCCCGGCAAGCGGAAGCGCAGGCCGCGCTGGCATCTCCGCCGGATTTGAAAAAATCCAATGGCAACCTGTCCGCTGGTGGCCTACAAGCCCTTCCCGCCGATCCCCCAAAGAGTGAAAACGCGCGCATCAAGCGCATCAATCCCATTCGGCTGCGACAGATGCAGGACCGCTGTACCACCCTCGAAGAAGAAATTCCACGCACAGAGGCAGCCATCCAGACGATTCAACAGCAGATGGGCGTCTATGTTTCAGCAGAACAATATCAAACCCAGCAGCGCCAACTCGACAGTCTTCGCGCCGAACATAACACGCTGCTTGCGGAATGGGAAGAACTCATCCTGCAACTCGAAGAGCAGGCGGAAATTTCTTAGCCCCACGCGTAGGAAACTGTCCACTCCTTCCTGCATAATTCAGATACGTATGGATCTTTTGTGGAAACCGGAAAACTGGGCGGAACGCCTGGAAGAGCTCCAGTCCTTTGACCCCGAGCGCAAGGAAGCTCCGCTGCGCCGCGATGTTCGCTCCCTGGGAACGCTGCTGGGCCGCGTCCTTCGCGAACAGGCTGGCGATGCGCTGTTCCAGGCTGTAGAAGATTTGCGCCGCCTCACCACGGAGGGCCGGGAAGCACGACTGAAGGGCGACACAAAAAAAGCCGATTCGCTTTTGTCTGAAGCCATCGCGCGCATTCAGAATTTTGACACGGGATTTTCCGAGCAACTGACGCGGGCCTTCGCCTTCTACTTTGAACTGATCAACCTGGCGGAAACGAATCATCGCAAGCGTCGCCGCAGGGCACACCGCCTGCGCGGCAGCCAGAGCGCACCCCAGCCGGGCGAGATGCGCGGCACATTGCGGCGTATGCGCGAGGCGGGCATCACCGCCAGCGAGGCGATGGAATTCCTCGCGAAGATTTGCGTCATTCCTGTGTTTACCGCCCACCCCACTGAAGTCGCGCGGCGCTCTGTCCTGTTCAAGCGACGACGTCTCGGCGAGACGCTCGAAAGCCTCAACCGGATTCCCTTGCAGGATGAGGAATTGGCCGCCCGCGAAGAGGACATTCTGGCGGAGATCACAGCTCTATGGCAGACCGACGAAGTTCGCAGTCATCGCCCCACCGTCCAAAATGAAATCAAACTTGGCCTCGATTATTACGACATTGCCATCTTCGAAACGCTTCCCCAGCTCTTTGAGGAAATTGCCGGCGCCCTCCGTGACGAATACGGAATCGAAGTCGAGCCGAACGACTTACCGCAGGTGATTCGATTCGGTTCCTGGATTGGCGGCGATCGCGACGGAAACCCATTTGTCACACCGGAAGTGACCTGGCAAGCGATCACCATGGCCCGCCGTAAATTGATTGAGCACTACTGCGCGCGCATCCAGCTGATTCTCGACCTGCTGACGCCTTCCGCACAGCGGGTGGATCTGGCCCCGGCGCTGCAACGCAAACTGCAATCGTATATGTCCTACCTGGAGCGCTCTGGAGCCGGCATCGAGGGTCGCTACCCCCACGAACTGCATCGACGGTTTGTTCTGTGCATTCGCATGAGACTGGAAGCGGCCGCGCATAAACTGCAGGATGCCTCAGCCTGCGCGACCTTGCAGCCATATCGCTCCAGCCAGGAATTATTGGAGGACCTGCGTCTGCTGCGAGACAGCCTGGCGGAGAAAAAAGGCCTTCGCCTCGCGCGCACTCTTATCGATCCATTGGTGCGCGAAGTCCGCACATTCGGGTTGCATCTGCACACGCTGGACATCCGTCAACATGCCCGCCAGCTTACCCAGACCCTTAGCGAGATTGAAGAAAATTGCACGGAGCAAGCGTCCCAGGAAAATTTCTCCAGCCCGCTTTCGCACGAGACCGCCGACGTACTCGCTACCTTTCGCGCCATGGCGCAGATCCAGCAGCAGGAGCCAGCAGAGACGATGCAACAATTCGTCATCAGTGGCGCCACCGGCGCGGATGATGTCTGGCGCGTCCTGCATCTTGCGCGCATCCATCAAGTCTCCTGCATCGCCGGGGAAGATCGCGCCGCCATCCGAGTCGTTCCCCTGTTCGAGTCCATTGAGGATTTGCGTGGCGCCGCCGCCATTTGCCGGGAAATATGGACCACGCCGGCGTATCAACCGCTGCTGGAGTCCTGGAATCGCCGCCAGGAAGTGATGCTCGGTTACTCTGACTCGAACAAAGATGGCGGCATGCTCACCAGCACGTGGGAGTTGTACAAAACGCATCGAGCCCTGCATGCCGTCGCCCGGGAATGCGGCGTGGACCTGCGCCTGTTCCACGGCCGCGGCGGAACTGTCGGTCGCGGCGGCGCGCCCACGCATCGCGCCATCTATGCCCAGCCTATCGGCGACTTCAACGGAGAAATTCGCATCACCGAACAGGGCGAGGTCCTGCACTGGAAATATTCCGACGTCGTGCTCGCGGAATGGAACCTCGAGTTGATGGTGGCAGCATCGCTCGATGCTTTGGCGCGTCCGGAAGCCCGCCGTCCGGGCGGTCTTCGCACCGGAGAAATGTTGCCCGGCTGGGAACAGGTCCTCGATGAACTCTCCGCGATCGCCTACCGGTATTACCGCCAGAACATACCGGAAGATGAAGCGGTGCTCGAATATTTCTCGGAGGCCACGCCCGTCAATGAGTTGGAATTTGCCCGCATCGGCTCGCGCCCTGTACGCCGCAAGGCGAGGAGCAATTTTTCCGACCTGCGCGCGATTCCGTGGGTGTTCGGCTGGATGCAGAGCCGCCATGGCGTGCCAGGCTGGTTCGGCGTCGGCCATGCACTCGAGCGGTCCATCGAACAGGGAAACCTGCCCATGCTCCAGCACATGATGCGGGAGTTTCCCTTGTTCATCGACCTCATCCGCAACGTGGAATTGTCGCTCGCGAAAGCCGATTTCCATATCGCCAGGCAGTATTCATTGCTCGTGCGCGACCCTTCGGTTCGAGACCGAGTATTCACCCGGCTTGAGTCGGAATATGAAAGTACGCGCCGCGCTGTCCTCGCCGTGACTGGGCAGAAACTTCTGCTGGAAACCAATCCGGTCCTGCTGCGCTCCATTCGCCTGCGCAATCCCTACGTCGATCCCATGAGCCTGATCCAAGTGGAACTGTTGCGCCGCAAACGTGCCGGAGATTCGAGCGATGCCTTGCAACGCGCAATCGCCGCCACCATCAATGGCATTGCCGCAGGTCTACGCAACACCGGCTGAGACGCACGCTCTCCGTTGCACGTAGACATCACAATCCTTTTTATGTACCTCTCAATGAATAAGTGGGAGTTTTCAGGAAGACCAGCGAAAGGATTTAAAGATCGACAAGCTTGCGGATGTTGGCTTTCAATTTTAGAGAAAACTGGATATCCATTTGACTCAGGTAGCCCCAACCTGTAGCGTTTTCGGTTATGGAGATCGAGGATTATCCTCGCACGCAGGCCGAGTTGGAGCGTCGGTTCAGCAACGAGCAAGCCTGCCGGGAGTATCTGTTTGCACTTCGCTGGCCAAGTGGGTTTCGTTGTCCCCGCTGCGGGATGGGCAAAGCATGGCCTCTGGCTTCCGGACGCCGGCAGTGCGCCGGTTGTGGCCACCAGATCTCGGTGACGGCGGGAACAGTTTTTCAGGATACGAGGACGCCGTTGACGGTGTGGTTTCGGGCCATGTGGTGGATGACGAGTCAGAAGAACGGGGTCAGCGCGCTGGGCCTTCAGCAGGTGCTTGGATGGGGCAGCTACCAGACGGCCTGGACGTGTCTGCATAAGCTGCGGCGGGCGATGATCCGGCCCGGACGCGAACGGCTGGCAGGCACCGTCGAGGTGGATGAGAGCTATTTGGGCGGCGCCGAAGAAGGGGTGCGCGGCCGACAGACGCAAGACAAGGCGCTGATCGTGGTGGGGGCCGAGGAAGATGGCCGTGGGATCGGACGCATTCGGTTGCGGCACATCCCAGACGCTTCGTCGTCGAGCCTGCTTGCCTTCGTTCAAGACAGCATCGAACCCGGCAGCACCGTTCACACCGATGGCTGGCTGGGGTACCTGCCGCTGGAAGCTAACGACTACCGGCACAGGATCACCTATCTTAAGGACCACGCTGAACAGGCGTCCGACCTGCTGCCGCGGGTCCATCGCGTCTTCTCCCTGCTGAAGCGATGGCTACTGGGGACGCATCAGGGAGCCGTCAGGGTCGAACATCTCCAGGATTACCTAGACGAGTTCGCATTCCGCTTCAACCGGCGCAAGTCGTGCAGCCGGGGCAAACTGTTTTATCGCCTCGCCCAACAGGCTGTGGCAACGGAACCAACCACTTATCGGCAGATCGTAGACTTGGCTCAACCCCT
>JAJZIF010000361.1:2692-4686 GCA_021810735.1 Acidobacteriota bacterium | reverse complement strand
CAAGCGATTTAAGGGAACTCCATCTTTCCAGCTGGGTACCCCGACTGCAATTGTGGCCGTGCGTGGAACCCAGTTTGACGTCGAGGTGAATTCACATAAAGTGACCGAAGTGGATGTAGAACAAGGTGTCGTGCAAGTGATGGGCCGCTACGCTGCTGGCAAATCCGTCATTTTGGAGCCAGGATTTTCCACTCGTGTGGGTCCAGACATGCTGCCGGAACCCCCTATTCGCACCAACAGAATTCGTCCGGATGCGAGGGAAAAGCAGGAAGAGAGCAAAACAACGAAAGGCTGGAAACGAGCACATAGGCGCCCCGGAGCCCTTCAATCGCCGTCAGAAGCTGGTGAAGGCAATGAGCAAACAAACCCCATGGAGCCAACGGAACCGACCGAGAAGCCACACTAAATTAGCGCGATGACGCGGCGTGGGGAACGCCAAAATGGTTCGCGCCGCCGTCTATGCCCGGATCCCCACTCAGTATCAGCAAACCTGCCCATGCAGAATCGTGCCATGCGGGAGTATGCCGCCCGGCGCGGCTGGGCCATCGCGATGCAGGTGAAAGAGGTCGGCTCCGGTGCACTACAGCGGGAGCAGCGCGAGAGGTTGATAGGAGCTGCGCGTCCGGGCCGGTCTCGCTTATGCCCGCCAGAACGGGGAACGTCTGGGCCGGCTCCTCACCGCCGCTCTGCATGCCGATCAGGTCCGGAAACTGCGCCGCGCGGGCACCGGCAGATACGCAATCGCACGCCACCTCGGCACCGGCCGTACCTCGGTGCGCCGTATCGTATCATCGAAAAAGAGCTGACATGGCAACCAATAGAACCGACTCCGCACCGGACATCTATCAGATCAAGGTCACACTGCTCGGCACCAACCCGCCCATCTGGCGCCGTCTCCAGGTCCCCGCCGATCTGACTCTGGCGGAGCTGCACAACGTGCTGCAAATCGCGATGGGATGGGAAGACGGGCACATGCACGAATTCCGTGTTGGCCAGCGGCGATTCGGTCGGCCAGAACCTGCCGATCCCTTCATGAGAATGCCTCGCAGGGAAAGCGAGCGTACAGCCAGTCTCTCCGCCGTCCTTGGAAGAACCGGCACGAAGATGATCTATACCTACGATTTCGGCGATAGCTGGGAGCACGCCATCGTGCTGGAAAAGCAGCTTCCCGCGGACCCCAACACTACCTATCCCGCCTGCACCGATGGCAAACTCGCCTGCCCACCTGAAGACTGCGGCGGCATCCCAGGGTACTATGACCTTCTCCATGCCCTCGACGATCCTAAGCATGAACGGCATGAGGAACTGAGCGACTGGATCGGTGACGATTTCGATCCCCAGGCTTTCTCGGTTGACTCAGTCAACCAGAAGCTCGCACCCAAACGCCGCCGGTCCAGCACGTCCAAAAAGTAATCCGTTCAGGCGACTACGCAGCCCAGCCGAAAACTCACGCAAAATCTCTCCTGCTTCCCACTTCCGCAGTTTCGATTTCAATCCGAGCGCGCCTTGCGTGTTTTCTCAATCTCCTTTCCATCCCGGTCTCGCATCATACTCAATTCGCCAACGGCGGCAGAAGCTGCGTGCCGCCGTCTGGGGATGGCGGCTGCCAATCCCGGACAACCGTCGGTTACGGCCAGCAACAGCTTGTCGCCCTTCAGCCCGCGCCGATAAAGATCGTTCAGAAGCGCCTCCAGTGGGCCTGGCTTTCGCCTCGGGTACGCAAAAAGCCAAGCAGTTGCCGGGTCCCATCCCGGCGAACACCGTAGGCCACCAGCATCTGGACATGCTGCCGTCCCGCGGGCCGGCGCACCTTCAACGCCACTCCATCCAGAAACAGATTGCAATCTGCATGTCTCAGGAATTCCCAATGGCACCATGGTAGGTTTATCGTGATGAGACCGTCCCCGTTGCACCGACAAGTAAAGTGGTGCACGATCAACAAAAGTGAGTTTTCCGTCGAAGTGTAGGCAAACAAGACCAGAGTAAAGGACCTG
>JAJZIF010000361.1:0-2682 GCA_021810735.1 Acidobacteriota bacterium | reverse complement strand
CGATATGAGCAGCAACCCATTTCACGTGATGACAAAGCCGGTGGGTCCGATTTGCAATCTGGACTGCAAGTACTGTTTTTATCTGGAGAAGGAAAATCTCTATCCGAACGTTTCGAAGTGGGCCATGCGTCCCGAGGTGCTGGAATCCTACATCCGGCAATACATCGAGGCGCAGCCCGGCGATGCGGTCCATTTTGCCTGGCAGGGTGGCGAGCCGACTTTGTTAGGCGTGGATTTTTTTCGCACTATTGTGGATCTGCAGAAGAAATATGCGAACGGCAAGCGGATTGAAAACGCATTTCAGACCAATGGGATCCTTTTGAACGATGCGTGGGGAGAATTTTTCGCGCAAAACAGCTTTCTGGTCGGGCTGTCTATCGACGGGCCGGAACATCTGCACGATGCGTATCGTGTAGACAAGGGAGGCAAGGGAACCTTCCGTCGAGTTTTGGCTGGCATCGAGACGCTCAAGCGAAACGGCGTCCCGTTCAATACGCTGACCACGGTGCATCGCGCCAACTCCTATCGTCCGCTGGATGTTTATCGTTTCCTGCGCGATCAAGGCAGCGGGTACATGCAATTCATTCCGGTCGTCGAAAGAAGGTCTGCACAGACCACTGCGGACGGCCTGACTCTGGTACTGCCGACATTTTCCGACGATGCGCGGGTCACGGACTGGTCTGTTGAGCCTGTGCAGTTCGGAAAGTTTCTGTGCGGCATATTCGATGAGTGGGTGCGGCATGATGTCGGCAAGCAGTTCGTGCAGATCTTCGATGTCTCGCTTGAAATGTGGTTCGGCCAGGAGGCCAGCCTGTGTGTGTTTCGCCGCAAGTGTGGTCAGGCGCTGGCAATGGAGCATAGCGGCGATCTGTATTCCTGCGACCATTTTGTTTACCCGGAGAACCGCCTGGGCAACATCATGGAAACTCCTCTGGCCGAGTTGGCGGAGCTTCCACAGCAGAAGGATTTCGGAGAAAACAAGGAGAGCACCTTGCCGCAATACTGCCGCACTTGCGACGTGCGGTTTGCCTGCAATGGGGAGTGTCCGAAGCACCGCTTTCTTGCCACGCCCGATGGTGAGCCGGGCTTGAATTATCTGTGCGCCGGGTACAAGATGTTCTTTCATCACATCGATCCATATATGCGATTTATGGCCGATCAACTCCAGCAGGAACAAGCTCCAGCGAACGTTATGCGTTGGGTTGCGCAGCAGGATGCCATGAAGTCCGGCAAGGCCAAGGTCAGCCGCAACGCGATGTGCTTGTGCGGCAGTGGAAAGAAATACAAAGCATGCTGTTGGCGCTCGGGGAATGCCGGTCCTTCGCCAACGCAGACTCAACGAATGCGGTAACGGGGTCCCACAATGATTGATCGGCGCAATTTTCTTATTTCAGTTGGCGCATCTTTGGCCGCGCCCAGCCTTGGGGCCGTGGAGCTTACAACCGAGCAGGCCAACCGGCCGCTCATCCCAACCGGCCGACCCGCCAAGCCAAACTTCATCGTCATGATCTGCGACGATCTGGGCTATGGCGACCTGGGCAGCTACGGCTCCAAATTGCAAACCCCCAACCTCGACACGATGGCCAGGGAGGGAATGCGTTTGACGCATTTCAATTCCCCCAATCCCACTTGCTCGGCTTCGCGTGCCTGCGTCATCACTGGGCGATATGCGCAGCGCTGCGGCGTGACGCGGGTATATTTTCCGTTTGATAAGGGAGGAATGAATCTGGACGAGGCCACCATTGCGAATGTGTTGAAGCCGCGCGGCTACACCTCCATGGCAATCGGAAAATGGCACCTTGGACAGCAACCGGAATACCTGCCCACCAGCAGGGGCTTCGATCATTATTTTGGCGTCCCCTATAGCGTGGACATGTCGCCGTTGCCGATGATTCGAGACACCACCGTCATCGAGCCGCATACCGACCGCAACCTGTTGACCCAGCGCTACACCAAGAATGCGATTGAGTTTATCCGTGCATCGAAGGCCAAACCGTTCTTTCTTTACTTGGCGTACTCGTATCCTCATATTCCGATCCATGCGTCAAATCAGTTCAGGGGCAAGTCCAAACAGGGAATTTACGGCGATGCAGTGATGGAGATCGATTGGAGCGTGGGAGAGATTCGCCGCACGCTGCGGGAGCTGGGACTGGAGGAAAATACGCTTGTAATGTTTACCAGCGACCATGGCCCCTGGTATCAGGGGAGTCCGGGCATGCTGCGCGGACGCAAGGACACATCCTTTGAAGGCGGATGCCGGGTGCCGCTTCTTGCAAGCTGGAAGGGACAAATCCCCGCAGGGAAGGTGTCGCAAGCCTGGACCTCGAACTTGGACATATTGCCAACTCTGGCTGCTTTGAGCGATGCTCCGCTGCCGCCAAAACCGCTCGATGGCATCAACATCTGGGAGGTCCTAACGAACAAGAAAGCCCAAACGGAACGCGATGTCATGCTGTATTTTTCCGGCGATGACTGGAACGTGTATTGCGGACGATTGAACTCCTGGAAACTGCGTTTTGCCGAACACAACACGCCGCCCTATGATTTGCAACCGGTGCAGGGCCGACACACGTATCGTCTGGCGCATCCGGAACTTTACGATCTATCCGACGATCCGATGGAGAGCTACGACGTCGCGCAGGAAAATCCGCAACTCGTCGATCGGATTTTACAGCGAGTGAA
>JAJZIF010000360.1 GCA_021810735.1 Acidobacteriota bacterium | reverse complement strand
TAAGAGCTGCACACTTCGCTATTTGGGTAAATGTTCACTTGGGAGGTAAATCAAAATGAAGAAGTTATTAGTAGGTATTACTGCGTCTGTAGTAGGTTTCGCGTCAATTCTTGTGGCCTCACCTGTCTACGGCACCACCCCCGCTTTTTGTCTTCAACATGGTTTTGGCAATTGTTCAGCATATGCGCAAACGCAAGTAGGTGATAATAATTCCACCGGACCGACTACCTTACTGGAGGTTTATGGGTTTGCAGCTGTGTATCCGCCAACATCGAATTCTGATGGTCGGCCCGTTGGCGCTCCGTTTTTGGTCAGGGTTATGGGGAAGGATACCGCATCTTTTACGGTTAGCGTATCGTCCGGTACTCTGACCGCCCTTGGTCCGGCTATTGCGCATATTGAGTCCGGCATCGCGTTGGAGACCCCCGCTCAAAGAGCTGTAATCCCGTCGTTGGAGTTTGTCGCTGGCGCGTTGGGATCTGGTGCGTCTGTGACGGTGCCGCCGATTACTAACGCTGCGGAAACTAGTGTCGGTGGGCTCAATTTGGATATCAGCGCTGAGTGGCTTTGGACTCCCGGTCCTGGACCCGCAACTTTGACCGCGACGGGTCAAGCTCCAGTTTCGATTCCTGTTGGCGTTGCCACCCAGACGCCGGGATCATTTAGTGTATCGTCAATGTGGAGTTTATACGAGGATGTAAATAACGTTACGGTGGTGACTACAGGTGGTGCTGAAACAAGCAGCAATTATGTTGCTGATGGTACTGTGCCTATCGGCTGGATCAATCCCCAACCAGGACAGACCGTGGGCTTTACAGGCTTCCCGCTGATTGGTGGACGGATCTCCTTCCCGTCGTTCAGTTCGACTCTGCCCATAGCGGACCCGCAATCTTCGCCTCCAACGACCGTTGCTCCGCAACCAGCATCGCAACCTGTGCCCGCCGCTACCGCACCCGCGTCAGTTCCGGCATTGGCTCCGGCCAAATCCGCTTCTGCTGCGCCTCCTATTTCGGTAACCTTGCCGCCAACGACCATCGCGCCAAAACCGCTATTCCCAACCACAACCGTCACGCCAAAACCCGTATCTCATAAGCGTCCCATCCCAGCGGTGATCGCTGCCGTTCCGGTCAGCGCGCATGGCGCATTTGGCCTCCCGTGGTGGTTGTTCGTCATTATCATTGCCGCTGTTGCAGCTATCGTTACTTTGATCATCCGACATCGACGTAAGGTTCGCCGTAATCGTGTTGTCGCCGGTTCTGATCTGTCTGCCGATTTCGAGGACGAGGGATAAGCAATGTCGAATCCGATCGGGTCCTTCGTGGGTAGCTACATTGCCAAATTCATTGGCGAAATGTTGCTTGCCGCTTTCAGCTGGCTGATGACTCCTGCCAAGGACATCTTTATCGCCGAGCTTCAGTTGGTGGTTGATTTCGCCAAGGATGACCGGTTGGTGTTCGGCGGGACCTTTCAAAGCCTGATCAAATTCAACGCTTTTGTGATACCGGGCATGGCCTCGGCGGTGTTTCTGGTGTGGTTGGTTGCCAAAGGTTTGACTGGCGGGAACTCGAAGACGAGCATGGAAGAGATGCTCAAGCGCGTCATGGGCGCGATGGTGATTTCAATGGTCTTGAGCCTTTTGGTCAATCCCGCTGAACAGGTGGTCGGCGCACTCGATGGTGCCCTTCTTTCCCTTGTCCAAGTCAATAGCCAGGGGTTGACCCGTATCTTTGCCGTTCTTGCTCTAGCGTCTTCTACGGTTTCCCCAGTTGGAATTATCGTTCTCTCTCTGATCATTATCTTTTGCGGCATGGTTCTGGCTGGACTTCTGGTCACGATTCTGCTCTTCGCGCACGCTGCTGCCTTCATTCTGATCTATTTCGCGCCATATCTTACCCTGTTCCGTCGAGACGGTTTCCGTGAATCTGTCGAGGGTCTTGGCGCGGCGATCGCCACTCCATTCATGGTGACCTCGGTCTTAGCCATTGGGATCGCGACCATGGGCGCTACGGGAACGCTCGAACCTGTGCCTGCCGCCCTTGGTCAAGGAGTCCACGCTCTTACCGCCATGTTTGGCGGTCATGCTGTCGTCGTGCAGACCCAGCTCGTAGGTAATTCCCAACCGGTTGCTCCTTCCAATCTTGTGACGGTAATCGCAAACTCGCTTTCGGGCCTGTTGATTCTCGTGGCTGCGATCTTCCTCCCCCCTATGTTGATCGCGAAAGTCTTTCAGTCTGCGCACGATTTTCACGGCGCTCTCCAGGCTGGTCATAAAGAGTTGGCTGGCAAGGTCACTAGTGGTATTTCCGGCGCGGAAGGCAAGTTCGGTAAGGCGGCAGAGAGGGTCAAATCCGCATTTGGTCGGTCGGGTTCAGCCAATGCGGCCAGCTCGAGTAGTTCCGGCGTTTCAGCTCCCGGCGAAGAGGCTGTGGATCGTTCTGCTTTGGCGGATTCCGCGATCGCGCGTTCGTACCGTAATCCTGGTCCGGCGCCTGCTGCTGCCGCTGAGTCCGACTCCGCTCAAGCTCCTAGTGGGGCGTATTGGGCAGGTCCGGTTTCGCCTTCCGCTGCCGCTTCGTCTGCTGCCGCTCCGCCTACTGCCGCCGTAGCTGCTCCGTTTGTTGCGTTTGCTGCGTCTCCGGCTCTTCCCGCTCCTCTGTTCGCTGCTTCGGCTGCCGTTCCCATTCCGACGCTTGGCTCGTCAAATGAGAATCCCCTTGAAGCAGGTTTGAGCGCAGATGCAGCTCGTCGTGCTGCTAGGCGGCAAGCTGTGCTGGGGATGAAGGATCAGCAGTCGGAGTCAGCTTTTGCGCCAACTTTACCCGAGTCTGCTGATGAGGCAGGTTCATGATGTTTGCACGTTTAGGAAAGAATTATTGCGCAACTGGCGTGCGTGACAATGATTTACGCTGTAAGATGTTCAGTACATATTCGCGTCGTAGAGCGCTATTTCAAAATATTTTCAGGCCATTTCTGAGGCCATATTATTTTATTCAGGCCATTTCTGAGGCCATATTCAATTTCTTTCGCGTGTGTGCGCTTTTTCCAACCTCTCCAGTCTTCTTTTTGCATTTGCGAATTTCGCGTCTTCCCATTCTGAGTATTTTGGCTCGTTCTCTTCGTATGCACGTTTTTGCCGATCATTTTCAGAGTTTGTACCCGGCGTGAACGGCATCGGGTCGTTCGCAAAATAAAAGCAGGTGGCCTCGCCGACCACCTGCAGAGAGGTGAAGTATGACTCATACACCCTCAACCAAAAAGCATAGTACGGCTGTTGCGCAATTGCAACCCTCGCGTGACAATGACAGGATTACGCCTGAGGAATGTGATGAGATAACTTCGAACTGGCGGCGTTACTGGAGTTTCGAGGCTGCAATCGACTGCTGCCACTATTGCCGCCGACCTATCACCATCGCTCCAAAGTTCAAGGGCGTCTGGATGGGTCTCGATCGTGATCAGGGGCTGACCGGGTATGACATGACGTATCAAATCAAATGCGGTTCGCGCTTGGCCGAGAAGTGCCCCGCTTGCTCTCAGCTGTACAGCATTGACGCAAACCGTTTGGTTGCTCTTGGGCTCTTCGGCGATGGCGAAAACGTCCCGCTGACAGTCAGCGATCATCCCCAGTTGTTCTTCACCCTGACTGTGCCGTCATTTGGCCGGGTCCACCATTACGT
Organism: Acidobacteriota bacterium; assembly: GCA_021810735.1. The sequence continues at coordinate 1,021 of JAJZIF010000360.1, read as the reverse complement.
GGAACGCCAAAAGGGCAAGCCCGGTATCTGCCATCCCGGTAAAAAGGAACACGACGAGGATGGAGCCAGGCACAACTGCGGGAGGACGCATGAGAAAGACGACCCCCTGGTCGGCACGCCGATTTGCCCAGACCATTACGATTTCGCGGGCCAGGTCCTTGCGAACGCCATGGCAGGCAAGGTCTGGAATCGTTTTTATGATCATGAGCTGAAGCGTTGCCTTGCACGTGAGCTGCATATCTCGAAGAAGAAGTTGGACAACTATTTGACGATTGAAGCGGTGAAAACCGTGGAAATGCAAACGCGTTTGGCTGTCCACTATCATGGATTTATACGCCTGGATGGTCCGACTGGGCAGGGCTCTGTTCCTCTGGTGAAGGTCACGGATGCGCAATTGGTGAAGGCGTTTCGGACTGCTGCCGCGAAGACGGTCGTGCACAAGAAGTTCGAGGCGTATCCTAAGGATTCAAATCCCATCAAGCGCGACTTCCGCTTTGGCGTGCAGATGGATGCCGTGGTCATCAATGACGAAAACGCCAAGTTCTTTGCCTGGTACGCCGCCAAGTACGCGACCAAGGCCGCTACCGAAGCCCCTGGTTTTCTCTCGCGATTTCGTTCTCTTGACCAGATCGAAGCCGTGTCGGATAAGCATTGGTTTCCGAGACAGCTTGCTAAGACCGCATGGGCCATGGGTGCCGATCCGCGCTTTGACGAGCTGAAACTGCGTCAACACGCGCACACGTTTGGCTTTGGCGGGCATTTTATCTCCAAGAGCCGCAATTGGAGCGTGGATTTTGCCGATCTGAAAGTCTTGCGCCGGAAGTGGGCTATTGACCATATTGACCCGGAACGTCCTCGGCGGTCGAATATTCCTCCGGGGCTGTTTGCCGATCCGGATGTCACATGGGCTGTGATTGCTGTGGGCTGGGATACGCCGTTGGAGGCTCGAGCTGTCCGAGCGTGGTATCTCGATTACAAAGAAGCTTGTGCGCTTGAGCGTGAACAGCGGGAGTTCGAGCTT
>JAJZIF010000359.1 GCA_021810735.1 Acidobacteriota bacterium | reverse complement strand
CAACGCAATCGCGATCAGAAGATTGTCGATATCGTCGCCGCCCAAATGCGTGTCGCCATTCGTGGCAATCACTTCAAAGATGCCATCGTGCAGTTTCAGGATGGAGATGTCGAAGGTACCACCGCCGAAGTCATAGACCGCAACGATGCCATCTTTCTTTTTATCCAGACCATAGGCAAGCGCGGCGGCGGTGGGTTCATTTACCAACCGCAACACTTCCAGGCCGGCGATCCTTCCGGCGTCTTTGGTCGCCTGACGCTGCGCGTCATTGAAGTACGCGGGCACGGTGATGACCGCTTTTTTTACCGCGATGCCGGGGCCAAAAAAGCGTTCGGCATTTTGCTTGAGCCGGCGAAGAATATACGCGGAAACTTCCGGTGGGGTCAGTTCGCGCGTACCGAGTTTAATTCGGAGTACCTCACCCGGAGCGAGGTCTTCCGCCAGCCGGAAAGGGAAAAACTTGAGCTCGTCCTGGACATCCTCAACACCGCGGCCCATCAGCCGTTTCACGGAGTAGACAGCACGATCCGGAGTCTCCAGTAGATGTTTGCGCGCAGCATTACCGACGATGAATCGGTCGTCTGCGGCCAATGCAACCACCGAAGGCACCAAATTCAAACCGTCTTCGCCAGGAACGACGACTGCCTGGTCACCCTGCATAAACGCGATCAGAGAGTTGGTCGTGCCCAGATCAATGCCTACTACCCGCTCGTCAGCCATGCTTCTTCAATTCCATTTCCAAAAATGTCGTTTGCTAGGCTTTCAGCGCCTCTTCCACATCGCGAAGCAGGTTGCGAATGTAGCCGCGGCGATTGAGCAAGCCGACCATTTTCTCTTGCGTGGTCTGCCGCTTCGCTTCGTTGTCCGCGGACGAATCCCACTCGGCCCATAAGCGTTGCAAATCCTGTTCAGACACTTTCAACTGCTGATAGAAATTCTCTCTCGCTGCTTCCAGATTTCGGCGGAGCTCTGGATCGTCCGCTCCGCCGGCCTTGGCCATTCGCATCTCTTCCAACTGCATGTTCAACTCGAAGACTTCTTCCAGCAAGTCGGATGGGACCACCTGCTGCTTGACCGTTCCGCTGGCTGCTGCCCGATCCGAAGCGTTGCGGGACTGTTCTTCCAGTCGAATCCCCAAAAGACTCAATAGATATTCCGTCCGCGCCAACGGCTCACGCAAAGTCCGCCATGCATCATTCAACACCGAACTTTTTTCGAGACTCCATTGCTGTTCCTGCGCACTGGCGCGAGCATACAGGTCTGGATGCAGTTTCCGGCTCAACTGATAGAACTGTTTTTCCAGGGCGGCCCTATCCAATGCAAACTGGCGCGGCAATCCGAAGAAGCTGAAGTAATCCGCTGGCATGTACGGCTGCAACTTGCCGCAGTTCGCGCAAAACTGCACCTCCGCGTCATTTTCGCTGCCGCAGGACCAGCAGATTAGTTTCTTCGATGGTTCGGCGATGACGATCATGCGTACTCTCTCCGCTGGTTGCCGATCCAGAACCCTGCCAAGCCTCGCAAGGCTGGTTCCCGCAAAACGCGGCGCGAACCAGATCAGCCGGAGAAGGACGAACCGCAACCGCACGATTTGGTAGAGTTCGGGTTGATGAAATTGAAGCCCTGGCGCATCAACGTCTCTTCGTAATCCAAGGTCATGCCATTCAGATAAATAAATGACTTTGGATCAACAAAAACGCGAACACCGTCGTAGTCATAGACGCGGTCCCGTTCCCGCGGCTGGGTGTCGAAGCGGATATTGTATGACAGCCCGGAACATCCACCTCCCTGCACGCCGAGGCGCAGGCCGCCCTGGTCGGGAGAAATATTTTCCTTCGCCATCGCAATCCGGATCCGCTTCAGCGCGCGATCCGTCACGTGCACTCCCTTGACTGCGGAGTTCTGAGCGCCGGAAATCTCAACGGTGCTCCCGCCACCAGGGCCACGGGTGCGGTCCGTTGATTGGTCTGCCGTGCTGATCACATTGGATTCCAGCGCGCTCATCTCTGTGTCATCTCCAGGTCGATGGTTTCTCAGCCAGAGCGTCTCGTGTGTGCCCCGGCTAAGGACTGCTGCGACTTCTCAGTTAGCGGCGACAGCGACCGGGCCTGCGGTCTGCTCGACCAGGGCGACATTCTTCTTCTTCCAGTCGCCGATAGCGGCGCGAATCGCATCTTCCGCCAGCACGGAGCAGTGAATTTTCACCGGTGGAAGCGCCAACTCTTTCACGATGTCCGTGTTCTTGATTTCCAGAGCTTCATCGACAGTCTTGCCCTTCACCCACTCGGTGGCCAGTGACGAGGAAGCAATCGCGGAGCCGCATCCGAAGGTCTTGAACTTGGCATCTTCGATGACACGCGTTTCCGGATTCACCTTGATTTGCAGCCGCATCACGTCACCGCATTCCGGAGCGCCGACCAGACCGGTGCCCACCGCAGTGCTGTTCTTGTCCATCTGACCCACGTTGCGCGGATTGTTGTAGTGCTCGATTACCTTGTCGCTGTATGCCATTCCATCCTCCGAATTCCTTGAACTTCAGAAAAACTGTGTGCTACCCTCAAACGCGACTGCGGCGTGCCGGCTAACTTTAGTGCGCCTGCCATTGAACTTTCGTTAAATCGATGCCCTCTTTCGCCATCTCGTATAGCGGCGAAAGCTCACGCAATTTCTGAACTACGTCGATTACCTTGTCGGCAACATAATCCACTTCAGCCTGAGTATTGAACCGTCCCAGCCCAAATCGAATGGAGCTGTGCGCCACGTCATCTCCCAGTCCAAGCGCCTTCAATACATAGGATGGTTCCAGCGTCGCTGAGGTGCACGCAGAGCCACTCGAAACCGCGATGTCGTTGATTCCCATCAGCAGCGATTCGCCCTCGACATGGATAAAACTCATGTTCAGATTTCCCGGCAGATGATGCTCCATCGAGCCGTTCACATGAACAAAGTCCAGGTTTGATTCGAGCTTTTCTTTCAGCCGATCGCGCATCGCTCTCAGTATCGCCGCTTCCTCGTCCATTTCCAGGCGGGCAATCTCACAAGCAGCGCCCAGTCCAACAATTCCCGGAACGTTCAACGTTCCAGAACGCATGCCGCGCTCGTGACCGCCGCCATCCATCTGTGCCGCAATCTGCACCCGCGGATTGCGCCGCCGAACATACAGTGCGCCCACGCCCTTGGGGCCGTAGATCTTGTGACCGGAAAGCGAAAGAACATCGATGTTCATCGCATTCACGTCGACCGGAATTTTTCCTACCGCCTGCACCGCATCGGTATGGAACAAGATGCCGCGCTCATGGCACAGCTTGCCAATCTCTTCCACCGGCTGAATCACGCCAATTTCGTTATTCGCGAACATGATGGTGACCAGAATCGTCTTATCGTCGATGGCCCGCTTCAAATCGTCCATTTCGATCAGTCCATCTGCATTCACCGGCAGATAGGTTACCCTACAGCCCTGCTTCTCCATCCGCTTGCAGGTATCCAACACAGCTTTGTGTTCGGTCACCTGGGTGATGATGTGGTTCCCGCGCTCGCGGTACATTTCCGCAATCCCTTTGATAGCCAGGTTGTTGCTCTCCGTCGCGCCGGAGGTGAAGATAATCTCCTTCGCCGTTGCCCCAATCAATTTGGCAATCTGCTCGCGGGCCAGGTCGACCGCCCGCTCCGCTTCCCAACCAAAGGAGTGGTTCCGGCTGGCAGCGTTCCCGAACTTGTTGGTGAAAAATGGGACCATCGCCTCCAACACCCTAGGATCCATCGGCGTGGTGGCATGGTTATCCATGTAGATGGGTAGATGGACCCCGGCTGGCAATTTCGGCTCGCTTAAAACGGTACTCATCGACACTCCTCTGTTGGACAGAACACTTTCGTACTTACCCACCCCCTACGCACGCGCGGAAGTGGAACGGCTCAACGTAACCAACTGGCCCGTCTGAACACCTCGCGCATACACGGATGCTCCTAATTTAGATTCATCACAGAGATCGGAGACGCGCATATCGTTCAGCAAATCGCGGATAGTATCATTCAGCTTCCGCAGCGGCTCTTTCACGATGCAGGAATTGAAAAGATCGCAATCGCCATGGCTGGTCGTGCAGGACGCGATGAACAGCGGCCCTTCGATCGACCGAATCACCTCGAATGCGGTAATCTCGCTTGCGGGCCGGGCCAGCGAATAGCCGCCATGCAATCCCGCATGAGAAATGACCAGGCCAGAGCGGGCAAGCGTTTGCAGGATCTTGGCCAGCAGTGGCGACGGAATGTGATACGCCTCCGCCATGTCTTTGGCGCTCTGCGCCGGTGCGCCCGGATGCTCGGCAAGGTGTTTTAGGGCCATCAGGCCATAGTCCGATTTTTTGGTGAGACGCAGCATACTGTGCCCATCTAGCCATCTCTCAAGACCATTCGGCAATGAGGAATAGCTTACTCGTCAAGTATAGGACTAATTCAGTCGTATTTGCAAGAACGTTGTGTCTAGGGTCGGCCGTCGCGGGATGCTTGCGAGTGCCCGTCGCATACGCGGCACAAACGGAGAGTAGGAGAGAGAACAAACCAAGTGCTGTGATTGGTTTTTCACTGCGTGTCCAGTTGCGCGGAAATGTACGGTAGTGTCAAATCTTTTGTGTAAACGCCTTTGGTTGAAATTGCGTGATTGTTATGCGCATTGGTGTGGGAAGCGCGCTTCCCACGCCAATGCGCAGC
>JAJZIF010000358.1 GCA_021810735.1 Acidobacteriota bacterium | reverse complement strand
GTAGCTGCTAGGATGGAAATACTTAGCTTTTGAGCGTGGCCGCGTCCCATGTCCCATCGGCAAGATTCAAGCATTTTGGCAGAGCGACCATCACCGGCAGCTTCAGATACGCAGCCACCTCGTCGGAATCATGCATGGTATCGTCGCCGACCTCCACCACCAGTGCGCAGATGAATCCTACGAGCAGTCCAATCAGTACCACCCCCATATACATCAGCACAGGATCCGGACTAAACGGCAGCACCGGAAGATTCGCCGGTTCGGCCACAGCAAACTGCTGGGCTTGATCGCGTTGGCCTAGCGCCGTCACCATGGCCGCTTCCTGCTGCTGTTCCAGCAACGCGTTGTAATTCTTCTGCATTTCCTCGTAGTCGCTGTTCAGTGCGGCAAATTGCGTCTGCACCGCCGGCAATCCGCCCACCGATCCCTGCAGATGGGCAAGCCGCTGTTCCAACTGCTGTTGACGGGCCTGCCGCGCCTTGATGTCCACATTCAGCGCAATCAGTTGGCTTCTAAGCTGATCGTTTATGGAAGGCCCGGTCAGTTGCGGCGTCTGCGCGACAAACGCCGCACTCGTCGCCGGTGGAGCATTCTTGATCTCATCCTTCAATACAGCGATGTCGTGCTTCAATCGCACCACGTCTGGATACAGCGGCGTATATTTCAGCAGGTCGGCACGCAGCTCCTGCTGTTTCTGGGCCAGTTCCACTTCCAGCGGCGAGGCAGGCGCCGGCGCCGAGATTCCCTGGTCGCCGTTTTGTTTCACGTTCAGCACGGACTGCAAGTACACGCGCTGCTGGCTCGCCTGAGTCAGCGCATCCTCGTTGGTTTGCAACGCAGCCTGCGTCTGGCTGATCATCTGCATGTTCGCCTGCGCCTGCTCCGGCAGACTGTCCAGGTGCGACATCTTGAATGCCTGTATCTTCGCCTGCTGCGCTGTCAATCGCTCGGCCGCTGCATTCAGCTGCGAGGTCAGAAAAGCGTACGCTCCTTCGGCCCTCTCGCGTCCCTCTCGCAGGTTTTCGTCCATGAATAACTCTGTGAGTGCTTTGGTCACCTCTTGCGCCTGCTGCGGAGTAGCGCCGGTGTAGGAGATCGTGAAGGCTAAAACTCCTCCTCTGCCGTCTTCCGCGTCTGGCACCTCGTCGACGGAGATGTCCTTGCGCATAACAGCAATCACGCGAGTCATGCTGGCCTTCTTGCGCAGCTTGGGGTAGAGATTGTACTTCTCGATGATCTCGGGGAACCCTGTCCCCTTCATCACCTGCAGGTTGATTTCCTCCAGGCGCGTTGTCCCGTCACCGCCGCCGTTCGATTTCACATAGACGGAGGGCATCCTCTGCGCTGTCACCATGATGGTGGCAGTCGATTTGTAGGTGCGCGGTACCAGCGGTATCAGCGCCACACCCACCGCAATCAAAATGACCGACGGAATGATGATCCAATACTTGCGGCGTTGGATGACGGAGACAATATCGCCGAGAGACGAGGGTGGTTTACGTTCCATTACTGCGCACCTCCACGGGTGATTGCATTGCCAAGGTTGAATTGGATTCCGCCGCCGAAGCGATTTTGGGTGAACCCAACCGACGGCTGTCCCGGCCCGATTGAAAAAGTTTCGGAAAGCAGGGAGAAGAGAGCGAACAGTTGCATTTTCGATGTCAATTGATAGGCGATTTGCCCCGAGCCGCCATAAAAATCTCCGGCGCCATACCCATAGGTCGCGCTTGCGCCCATATAGACGTACGACCCCGCTCCGCTGAAAATCCAATGGCTCCCCATGGGGAGATAGGCACTACCAACGGCAGTATCGGCCACAATCGGGGGCTCGAATATATCCACCATCAGCGCGCGACTGTATGTGGCCGAGAATTGGGACTGCCGGACCTGGCGGCTGATCGAAGCGGTTATGGCATAACTCGTATCGTTCGCACTGCCAAACAACGCACTGGAAGACTGAGCAAAGAGCGGCCCCACGCCCACCCTGGCGGTCAGAGTTGAGCTCAGCTGCCGTTGATAGACGCCTTGCACGGTTTCCAATGCCTCGTGCCCCCCCGGCCGCAGGCCGTACATGTACACGGGAGTTGCCTCGACACCGACACTATCGCGCGGCGTCCATTGATAGTCCAGCCGCAGGTCTGCCCCGCTGGTGATGAACCTCTCCGCGATGTCCGGATTCGCTCCCGCGACATTGGCCGCAGGAACCATCAAAATATAGGCTCCTGTCAACGTGCCCGTAAACGTCATCCGCGCGCTTATCAAATGCCGGAGGCTGACAGTGGTGGCCGCGTTCGTCATCTCAAAGCTGTTTTCCAGCAATTGCGTGCCCAGCGAGGGTACGGCAACTCCAATTCCCCCGATGGCAAGCGATTGCGGCACATACTCATTGAGACTCAGATAGCGGGCCGCGGTTGTGTCCCACTCCACCACCGTGCGCTCGGACATGGCGTGATTGAGGGTCTGATAAAAGGCCTGGCCAAAATTGTTGACTGCGGAGAATTGCGGATAAGTAGTGTATTGGGGCTGATACAGCGCGTAGTAGTGCGTCCGGCTGCTTTGCAGTTTCAACCCGGCGCTCGCGAGGAACTGCGCATAGGCCGCGTTCTGCTGGTTGGTCTGGGTGCCTAACAAATTTGTCACTTCGCCCCCCGATGCCGTCAGGCCCAATCCAAACCGATCGAACGACTCGTTCTCCGCGCCGATCGCGTTCACTCCTTGATTGAGCGTCAGGCTCGATCCCAGACTTTGCCCAGCCAGCGGCTGATCGGCGGGATTGGTACCCCCGCTGCCGGCCGGAACCGCCTGCGCCAAGGCCCGATTCGCCTGCATCAGCAGCAGCCATGAAGCCATGCACAGCGCCGCGACAAAGGCCAACAGCCTCCTCCCAATCCGTCGATGAAACGACTGGAACTTTCTCATGGAACCACCACAGTATCGCGAGTCTGCAGCAGGATGTCCTTGCTGCCCTTCTTGCCCTTCAGCACGTTGCTATATTGAAACTTCAGCCGCTCCTGTTGACCGTTGGGCAAGACGCGCAGGACATACATCTTGTTCGGCTTTGCGAATTCCCTCAATCCACCCGCCGTCGCAATCGCATCAATGACGCTCATCGGAGGAATCAGCGCATACGTCCCCGGACGCTGAACCTGACCCAGAACATTCACCCGCTGACTGCGAATCTCGGCAACAATCACGCTCACGTCGGGGTCCGTCAGATACTTCGTGAAGCTCGCCTCCAGCTCATTTTGCAGTTCCGTCGGCGTCAGACCGGCGGCCTGCACATCTCCCACCAGAGGAAGAGAAATTTTTCCATCCGGCCGCACCGGAACATTGCGCGATACTTCCGGCTCATGCCAGACATTGATGGTCAGCACATCGTCCGCGCCGATCCGATACCTGGAGTCCATGATCGGCGTTACCCGCGTATCCGGACGCGCCAACGCCGTGTCACCCGCCTGCGTCTTGAACGAGGTGCCGACCGGCGCCGCGGGGGTATTGTCGGGCGTGTTGAATACCTGGCTGGGAGATGGCTCCGCCTGGCCATGCAAATAGCCGCAGGTCAAACCCACCATCGCAACGGCCACTGCGAATTGTGCGAGTCGACCCTGTATTTCTTTTCCACTCTTCATCGGTTCTCCTCAGGGGAACATGCGCCCGAACCTGTATGCCGCAGTCGGGGTAGGCCAGCATCTTTGATCTTGTAGAGCAGTGCCCGATAGCTGATATCGAGCGACTGGGCGGTCTTCCTGCGGTTCCACCTGTGCTCGTTCAAGGCGCGCAATATGATCTGTCGCTCCATCACGCGCACCGCCCGCTGGGTCTGGATTCGCAGTGGAAGATTGCTGTCAGGAATAAAGGGCGAGAGTGCGGAGGTCGTATCGCTGCCGTTCATCGCTTCTACAATCGCCTGTTCGGTCCCCAGCACCACGTAGCGCTTGACCAGGTTCTCCAGTTCCCGCACGTTCCCGGGCCAGTGATACGACTCGAGCAGTTTGCGCACCGAGCTGGAGAGTGGATCGAGCGAACGGCCAAACTTCAGCTCATAGTGGCGCAGAAAATGGTTCAACAGCAGCGGTACATCGGAACGATGATCCCGCAGTGACGGCAACTCGATCGAAACAACATTGATGCGGTAATACAAATCGGAGCGGAACCGGCCGGCTTCAATGTCCGCCTGCAGGTTGCGATGGGTGGCGCAGATCAGCCAGATATCCACAACCCGCTCTTCCGTTCCGCCGAGACGGCTGAATCGGAAATCCTGCAGCACCTGCAGCAGTTTCGCTTGCACGGTCGCATCCAGATCGCCAATTTCATCCAGGAACAGCGTGCCATTCTGCGCTTGTTCCACCTTCCCGTTGCGGGTATGGTTCGCTCCCGTAAACGCGCCTTGCTCGTAGCCGAACAGCTCGCTTTCAATCAGCGTATGCGGCAGGGACGGACAATTCACCTGGACAAGCGCCCTGTCCCGCCGCCCCGACAGCATGTGCAGATTCTGGGCAACCACGTTTTTCCCAGTGCCGCTCTCGCCCGTAATCAGTACCGGCATGCCTGCCGACGCTGCCAGCTGCACCTGATGGCGCACAGCCGACATCGCCGGGGAGTTTCCCAGTAGCTCCGGCATGGACGAGAACGTTGGTGAAATTAGTTGCATGGTTTTTTCACTCGGCCCTAACCATGCACGTACAACGCCAAACAGAACGGCACCCCCCTCCTGCC
>JAJZIF010000357.1 GCA_021810735.1 Acidobacteriota bacterium | reverse complement strand
CCCAGTTCGTTGGCGACCACCGAGCCCCAGCCTTCGCGAATGTGGCGGTTCAGGGAAAGCGCCTTATATTGCGTCAGAATGTAGACATGGCGCAGATCGGAGTTGATGCAATTCGACAGTGTGATATCGATGATGCGATAGTTTCCGCCGAAGGGCACAGCAGGTTTGGCACGGTCGCGAGTAAGTGGATACAGCCGCTCGCCAGCCCCACCTGCCAGTAGAACTCCCAAAGTATCTCTCATTGGGGGCATTGAATTCGACCTCTCTGAACGCCACGACCCTGAATTGTAGTCCAAACATGTTAGACCGCGATGACCAAAAAATGTTCGATGCTGCGTGGCTATGGCCTCTAGTGTTAGGATGCACATGAGCCGGACCAGCGATCCCGTGGTGCAACTTTCCTTGAAGAAAAATCCGCGTGGATATCTGCCCTGTCGATACGCCACCATGGAACCGTTCTAGCCCGCAGCCTCGGCGTTGTCGGCCTCTTCGGTGATCCGAATCCTCAAGGTGCGCAAGAAGTTCACATCCTGCGCGGTGAATGGGCCGGATTCTGCGGTGGTCACTATTTCCGATTTTTCGGCAGGGCCTTTTGCCGCCTCATTCAGCCCGATGGTCGCCTCCAGCATCAGCATCACCTCAAAACCTTCGGCACGGATATTGCGCACCACTCCGGCGATTTGATCGGATTCGGCAACGGTTTCGTGGATGGCTTCGCCCAGTTGCTCAATGAGATTGCGTATCTTGCGATTCAAATTCAGCCTCCCCGCGCCAGGATGCTCGCGTTTTTCTTACCATACGTCTCTTTCCAAAAGAGGGCAACGAAGTTCGATTCCGCTGCTACACTTTTTCTGTGTGGACAACGTTCGTCTAGGTCGAAGGCTGGGGATCGGCACTCGCTTGGCCGCGAAGGTTTTGCGTGAGCAGGCGGCGAAGGCGACTTCCACGGATGGCGTGCGGCCGTCCAGCCCTGCCGAAGAGCGACGGCCCGAGGAAAGACGAATTCCTGCTCCTGGCGCGGCACGTCCCGCAGCCAGACGCACCCCAGTGCCAAGCAGCGTTGTGCGCCAGGCGGCCCGAGGCGGTCGCGGCTTTGGCAGAGCATTCTGGGGACCATTTGCTCGCGCCGGACGAGCGCTCTGGCATGAGGTGACGGGAGTTTTCTTTGCCCTGTTTGCAGTTTTCTTCCTCCAGGAACTTTGGCGCCTGCGAGATGCCTGGAGATCGGGACCGGAACATCGCCACTTTGAGATCGATCTGGTCATGGCAATCTTGTTTCTCTATTTTTCCGTCAGCGCGTTCGTCCATTCACGTCGCACGCCGCGCTAGGTTTTCCGACTGCAGTAGCAAGGTCGTTAGTAGCAAGGTCGTTGCGCCATGCCAAGCCACCCCGCGTCACGAGATGAAAGCCACAGATTGGATGCATCCCCAGATTCGAGCTTTCCGATCGAGCCTAGGTATGGCCCGTCGGAGCCTGCCCCAGGGAATCCATCCCAGAATGGCACAGTGGCAACCAACGAGAAAATCGGATACCCCGGCGAATATCCCTATACTCGCGGCATTCAACCCACCATGTACCGCGGGCGACTGTGGACCATGCGCCAGTATGCCGGCATGGGCGACGCGGAAGAGAGCAATCGCCGTTACAAATTTCTACTGGCCAGCGGAACAGCAGGATTGTCTGTTGCCTTTGACTTGCCGACGCAGATTGGCTACGACTCCGATGACCCCATGTCGATCGGAGAGGTGGGCAAGGTCGGAGTCGCCATCGACTCCATTGAGGACATGGAGAGGCTGTTCGCCGATATTCCGCTGGATAAAATCTCCACGTCGATGACGATCAACTCGACCGCCAGCATACTTCTCGCGCTCTATATTGCAGTGGCGCGTCGGAACGGACTGGACACGAAACAACTCTCTGGCACCGTGCAGAACGACATTCTGAAGGAATACATCGCCCGGGGGACCTACATTTACCCCGTGGCGCACGCCATGCGCATCATCACCGACATGTTTGCGTGGACCCACGACCACGTACCGGAGTGGAATACGATTTCCATTTCCGGCTATCACATGCGGGAGGCCGGTTCGACCGCGGTACAGGAAGTGGCCTTCACCCTGGCGAATGGAAAGACCTACGTACGGGCAGCCATGGACGCGGGTCTCGATGTTGACGTGTTTGCTCCCAGGCTGTCGTTTTTCTTCAATGCGCACAGCAATTTTCTGGAAGAGGTTGCGAAGTTCCGCGCGGCGCGGCGGATGTGGGCACGCATCATGCGGGAAGAATTTGGCGCGAAGAATCCCCGCGCATGGATGCTGCGCTTCCACGCGCAAACGGCGGGTTCCACGCTGACGGCGCAACAACCGGAGAACAACATTGTGCGCACGGCGGTCGAGGCGATGGCCGCGGTGCTGGGCGGAACTCAGTCGCTGCATACCAACGGCTACGACGAAGCGCTGGCGCTGCCCACGGAACAGGCTGCTCGTACAGCGCTGCGCACACAGCAGATTCTGGCATACGAATCCGGTGTGGCCCAGACCATCGACCCGTTCGCCGGATCGTATTGCATTGAAGCGATGACGGATGAAATTGAGAACCGCGCGATGGAATACCTGAGCAAAATCGCAGCCATGGGTGGGATGCTCCGTGCCATCGAGCGCGGCTACGTGCAGCAGGAAATCCAGAATGCCGCCTATGAATTTCAGCAGGCCGTCGATAACGGAGCTGCCATTATTGTGGGGGTCAACCGCTTCACACAGGAAAATGCCCCCCCGATTCCACTGCAGCACATGGATGAATCTCTGGAACGCAAACAGGTGGAGCGACTGCGCGCCATGCGTACCCGCCGCGAACCCGCCCGGTGGCAGGCCTCCATCCGTGGAGTTATAGAAGCAGCGCGCGGTGGTATGAATCTGATGCCCGCGATACTGGAAGCCGTGGAAAGCTATGCAACAGTCGGCGAAATCGCAGGAACTCTGCGAGATGTCTTCGGCGAATATCAAGAAACAGTTGTCATCTGAGTAGGAATCAAGACTGCCCTGCGCGGCGCCGCAATGGGTGGGAAGACGCATCCAAGTGAGGCAGGCATGAGAATGAATAAAAGTTCCGTCATGTCGCCTGAGCGCAGAAGAAGCTGTTTCCCTGCTTTGGTGGCCGGAATCCTGTTGGGCGTCGTCGGCTTTGCCATCTTTGCGCGCAAGGCAAAGACGGGCGTGTGGGACCATCTGGCTGCGATCGTGACGGGCAGAAGCCTGACCATCGATACCTCGCAGCTTACTGTGGCGAATAAGATCCAGCGTTTGCAGCGGCTGGAAACGGTCACGTACTCGCTCGACAAGATCGTTGAAGGCGAGCGGCAAAGTCCAATCCTGCCAAATTTTTTGGTGGGAGATAAATTGCTGCTGGTCGTGCATGGCGAAGTCATCGCCGGAGTCGACCTGGGCCAATTGAAAACAGATGATATCCAAGTCCACGCCCGGTCTGTTCAAGTGCATTTGCCGTCGCCGCAGATTTTTGTCACCGCACTCGACAACTCGAAAACGCGGGTCTATTCGCGCACCACGGGTTTGCTGGTTCCGGAAGATCCCAACCTTGAAAGCGAAGTCCGCGCCAAGGCGCAGGAGCAGATCCAGCAGGCTGCACTCGCCGACGGCATCCTGGCAACGGCCAGCAAGAATGCTCAAGCCACAGTGATGTCGATGCTGCTCGGTTTAGGCTTTGAACACGTAACTTTCGATTAGAGCGGATTTTCTATCGGCGATATCGGATGTAGACGGTCCGCGCTCGGATCGGGAGGCTTGTTTTGCTACAGTCAATCTAGCGATGGATACACGGATCGTTCCCTTGGTAATTCGCCTGTTCGATTTTTTTACGATCGCCTTCAGCGCATTATTCCCTCTTATCAACCCCTTGGGATCGGCGATGTTGTTTCTCGGGCTTGCGGGTCCTGCGGACGAGGTAGTGTACAAACATCTGGCTCGGAGGATCGCACTGTTTACGGTGCTGTTCCTTATAGTAGTCGATCTGGCGGGTGCGCTGCTTCTCACGTTTTTCGGCATTTCTCTTCCCGTCGTCCAGGTTGCAGGCGGACTGGTGCTTGCCTCCATGGGTTGGAAGCTCTTGAACGAACCGGATGTGCCAGCGCCCAATCCAGGTCAGGCAACGGAACTGTCCAGTTCCTTGCAGGCCCTCGACTCCAAAGTGTTCTATCCCTTCACCTTTCCACTGACAGCCGGTCCAGGGACGGTGGTGGTTACTCTGACTTTGGCTGCACATGCAGAGCAGCCAGCGATGATCGACAGCATTTTCAGTCAATTAGGGTTCTTCCTGGCGATTGTAGCTTTGTGTGTTCTGGTCTATTTCGCCTACGGATACGCGCCGGCACTGGCCCGGAAGGTCTCTCAGCAGACAATCCACGGAATTCTCCGGATTATCTCGTTCATTCTGCTTGCCATCGGCGTGCAGATCTTTTGGCGGGGGGCGGCGACATTGCTACAGCAAGCACTTCACATCCATCATTAGCCATCGCGGCCCAATACTCCTTATTTTGCTTTGATTCACGGGAGAAGTCCGCTTCCGCCTACGCATGGGAACTCCCTTCGCAAAGTAGTTGTCTCCCTGATCCGTGGATAACATTGCGTTCAAGTTGATGCGATGTCCAGAAAGCCGCGTGGAGTGGCAGGATGCGGGGTAAATGAGAAGTGTCTGGCATCGTTTTTCCTGCACCT
>JAJZIF010000356.1 GCA_021810735.1 Acidobacteriota bacterium | reverse complement strand
GGAGAAGGCCATTGCGTCCGGACCATCCCCGGTGCGGGCGGTGCCTACCAGTTCGGCATCGTCGATGCTGAAGACACCCAGAGAGTCGGCATCGAAGTCGCTCACGTATAGCGTGGAGTTATCAGCGCTGGCGAGTCCGCTCACCGGGTGTGTTCCTACCATATAGGCGCCGCCTACCTCATTCGAGCTGGTGTCAATTTCGGAGATAGACCCTGCATCGTAATTGACCGCGAAAATTTCTCCGCCATCGGGCTTCAGCGCCAGATAAATTGGAGTCTTCCCAACGTCGAGCATCGCCAGCAAGGCATCCGTTGGCATTGGCTGCACGGTAAGAGAGCGGGCCTGAGAGGATGATGGAGGCGACATGGCCAGAGCAATTGCCATGACTTGGTGCCCACCCGAGCAGGCAATGAAGGCTTTGCTGGAATCGGGGAGGATGGCGATGTCCGTGGCGCCCGGGCACCCGCTCCACACGCTGCGCACGCGGTCGGTTTTTGCGTCGATGATGCTGACGCTGTTGCCCAGGCGGTTCGAGACCACCAGGGTATTTCCATCGGGACTGATGGCCGCAAGACCGGGTCCCTCGCCCACTCCGATCGCAGCAATTTCGCGCCGCTTGTCGAGGTCCAGCACAGAGACGTTGTTGGAACTGGAGTTGGCAACGTACGCCCGCTTGCCGTCGGAGCTTACGGAGATGAAGTACGGGCGTTGATGCACCGGGATCGTCGCTACGACTGCATTTTTCTCCGCGTCGACCACACTGACAGAATTGCCGCCGGTATTGACGATGTACACTTCATTGCGCTTGTTGTTTACGGCCACGCCTGTGGGATCGGCGCCAACCGGGATCACTCGGTCCTGCCGAAGATTCACCACGTCGAGCACGGTGACCGTGTTGCTGCCGCCGTTGGTGATGTAGGCATACTCGCGATAATTGGCGGGATAATCTGGAAATTCATGCGACTGGCAGCCGGCGAGGCAAACCATCGCGGCGGGAAAGAAAAGGCAGCACACGAAACGCTGAAAGAGCGTGCGGTTGAGACGCGCGCTGGCTGAATTTCTGGCCTGGAACAACTGCATCATGCGTTCGCCGGCTATCTGGCTCTCGCCACGGGCTGGTCCGCATCCACGAGGTCGACGGATTGCCGCTCGACACGAATGCCGTCGGGAACATCGCGGTGCAGAATACGCGCGATCTGGCGGACCTCGCCAACCATGTCGGCAAATTGCTGGGGATAGATCGACTGCGCGCCGTCGGACAGGGCTTTGTCGGGCTGGTGATGCACTTCGACGATCAGGCCATCCGCGCCGACGGCAACAGCAGCCCTGGCCAGCGGAACGACCTTGTTGCGCTTGCCGGTTCCATGGCTGGGATCGACGATGATCGGCAGATGACTCAGGCGCTGCACCGCCGGAACGATGCTGAGGTCCAGCGTATTGCGGGTGTGATCGACAAAGGTGCGCACACCGCGCTCGCACAGGACCACTTCATAGTTGCCCTCGTTCATGATGTATTCGGCAGCCATCAGAAGCTCTTCCAGTGTCGCCGCCATGCCGCGCTTCAGCAGCACAGGCTTGCGGGTGCGTCCTACTTCGCGCAGCAGCGAGTAGTTCTGCATATTGCGCGCGCCGATTTGGATCATATCCGCGTAGCGTTCGACCAGTTCCAGGGTTTCATGATCGATCGCCTCGGAAACAATGCGCAGACCGAAAGCGTCGCGAATCTCCGCCATGATTTTGAGCGCTTCTTCGCCTAGTCCCTGGAATGCGTACGGAGACGTGCGCGGTTTATACGCGCCGCCGCGAAAGAACTGAGCGCCGGCAGCCGCGATTTGTTCGGCAACCGCAAACGCCTGCTCGCGGGTCTCAATGGAGCAAGGCCCCGCCATGATCGCCAAATTCTTACCGCCAATAGTGGCGTTGGTGCCGGGGAAACGGATGACGGTATCGTCTTCCTTCACATCGCGGCTGACCAGTTTGTAGGGTTTGGAAACTCGAATGACTTCGGCCACGCCGGACAACTCTTCCAGGGAGCCTTGATCGATGGCGCCTTGATTCCCAGTGATTCCAATGGCGGTACGCTGCGCTCCCGGCAGCGGATGCGCGCGAAATCCAAGGCCTTCAATGTGCTCGCAGACGGCGCGGATTTCTTCTGCACTGGCCTGCTTTTTCATGACGATCAGCATGAGGAACCTTCCTGTCTTTCCATCCGCGTATCGCTGGATGGTCAAAAAAAATCGGTCGCGCGCAAGCGTTGGCCGCTCACTGCAAAACTTGGGTCTCGTTGAAAGCAGGCGGCAATCGCTAGCTACGCATACGTCGCCAACCTACAAGAATTGTGCCGAGATATCCCAGTTGCAGCAACCAGGTGACCATGTATGCCAGAACCAGATGACGGTGATTCATGTGAAACTCCCAATTCGCGATTTACTCGATAGCCGCGATACCGTAGTGTACGCCAAGACCTTTGAATCCTATCATTCGGCATTCAGAATGGTTTCAAACAGCAGCAGGCATAGCGTCAAAAAAATGATGTCGTAGCCGGCCAGCATTCGTATCCAGAGGCCGGGGTCGAACTCCCCGGTCAGGATGCCGGTGGTGGACTGGACCATCGCCAGCAGCGCGGGAATTGAGACAGGGAACAGAATCAGCGGCAACAGCATTTCTCGATTGCGCGTGCGCAGCGAGAGCGCGGCGAAGAAGGTTCCATTGACCACTAGCGCCAGGGTGCCGAGAGGCAATACCAGCGCCATCCACCATCCCTGACCGAGCGCGTGCAGGTTATAGAAGATGATGAACAGCGGGCCAAGCACCACCTGAATCATGGTGACGAAGAGAAAGTTCGCCAGTACCTTCGCCAAAAACAATGCGCTGGCGGGGCTGGGGGCCATGCGCTGCGCGTCCAGCACTTGATGGCGCAATTCGCGGGTCCAGGTCTGGTTCAACGCGGTGGTCGAGGCAAACAACAAAGCCACCCAGAGAATGCCGCCCGCGATTTGGCGTGACACCGCCATCGTCGGATCGAATGCGAAACTGAACAGCACCACGACCAGCAGGGAGAAAAAGAGCATCCCATTGATTGCGTCCTTGGAACGCCATTCCAGACGCAGGTCCTTCTGCAAGTGGGCCCAGACGATGCGCGCGTAGTTCAACTGGCCGCTCCATCGTGAGCAGGGGTGCGGGTGCGCGTCAGGTCGATCAGTTTTGCTTCAGCAGCGCGCAGGTAATCCGCCGGCGCCAGCAAAATTTGCATGCCGCGCATTCCCGCCGAAACAGAGATGACATCGAACAGTTCGATCGATTCGTCGGCAAATACAGGAAATGGTTTCTTGCTGCCAAATACTGTTACGCCGCCGCGAACATAGCCCGTCAGCGGCTGCACCTCTTTGATGGGCATCAGTTCGGCGCGGCGACCTTTAGCGGCGGAGGCCAGCTTCTTAAAGTCCAGTTCGTCGGCCACGGAGAGGACCGCGAACACGTTCGCATCCTGATCGACGCGACACAGGAGAGTCTTAAAAACCTGCTCCGCAGGCAGGCCAATTTTCTTCGCTACCGTCTGGCCGGAGAGATCCTCGGGATCGACTTCGTATGCGCGCGTTTCATAGTGAATTCCAAGCGCGTCGAGGAGCCGGCAGGCATTCGTCTTCATGCGTGGTGCTCCTCCGCGGAGTGGAGGCTGCTGACTTGGTCAGTCGACAAAAAATATTCCATGCTCACGATCTGTCCCTCCCGCATGGTGCAAAAGCAGTCGGCGATGGGGCGCGCCAGCTCCGGTTGGTGCGTGGTCAGCAGGATCGTATTTCCGGCGGCACGCATTTGATTCAATACGCGCAGCATCTGCGTACTGCTGGCAAGGTCGACGTTGGAAAAAGGCTCATCCAGCAACAGCAACTCGGGCTTGGCCATCAGCACTCGCGCCAGCGAAGCGCGCTGACGCATGCCTTGCGAAAACTTACCCACCGGGCGGTTTAGTCCGGGATCCAGTCCAACCATTTCGAGCGATTGTTCCGGCGTCCAGCGCCCGGCAGGGAGGGTTTCTTCTTCGTACAGACGGGCGCTATAGCGCAGGTTTTCCAAGGCGGTCAGTTCGTCGTACAGCATGGAATCGTGACCGAGATACCCGATACGGCTGCGCACAGCAGCAATCTCCGCGGTCCCGAGCAGCATCAGCGTGCCGAAACTGGGTCGCGTGAGTCCCGCCAGATTGCGCAGCAGGGTGGATTTGCCGGCTCCATTCGGCCCCAGGATGACATAGCTATGGCCTGTATGAAATTCCGCTGTAACTTTGCGCAAGGCCGCGAAGCTGCCATAGAGTTTCGACACTTCGTGCAGTTCAATTGCGTTGGCGGCGGGAGGCACTCTTGGAGTATACGGAATGTCCGCCGCGTTCGAGCAGCCAGCCAGTCTTTTTGCGGATCGGAGTGGATTTCCAGGAAGTCTTCTACACCGCGGAGAACACAGGTTGCGGTATGTCTTTCGTGATTTTGCGCGCCTGAGCCGCGGAATTTACCGAGGTATAATCGGGGTAGTGAAGCGATGCGTTCGTTGCGAGGAAACATCGCCAGGGAGCACGAAGAAACCATGAACAGCAACGGCAATCATCTCGACAAAGCGGCGAATAATCCCGCCACGAAAGTTCCCACAGGACGCGCGGACTGGATCGTGAAGCGGCGCGAAGAAGCGGCGCGGACAGGCGATTGGAATATGTCGCAGATGCATTTCGCGCGGCAGGGAAAAATCACCGAAGAGATGGCAT
>JAJZIF010000355.1 GCA_021810735.1 Acidobacteriota bacterium | reverse complement strand
GGCGTGCATGTCGTGACTGTCAACGATTACCTGGCGAAGCGCGATGCGGAGTGGATGGGCAAGATCCACAACTACCTGGGGCTTTCCGTGGGCGTGATCGTGCACGATCTGGACGATGCCCAGCGCCGCGCCGCGTATGCCGCCGACATCACCTACGGGACCAACAACGAGTTTGGCTTCGATTACCTGCGCGACAACATGAAGTTCGAGTTGGCGGAGTGCGTGCAGCGGCCGCCGTATTACGCCATCGTCGATGAAGTGGATTCCATCCTGATCGACGAAGCGCGCACGCCGTTGATCATCAGCGGCCCCACCGATCAAACGACCGATAAATATGCGCGCGTGGTGCGCATCATTCCACAACTGGAGATGGGCGAGGAGATCGACTCGCTGGAACAGAAGATTCTGACGGGCGATTATGTGGTCGACGAAAAGCATCGGACGATAGGAGTTACAGACGAGGGCTGGGTCAAGATTGAAAAGCTGCTGGGAATTGAAAGCATCGCCGACCCTGAAAACTGGGACCTGAAGCACTACGTGGAAACAGCCATCAAGGCGCATGCGCTGTACAAGCGCGACGTGAATTATGTCGTCAAGGACGGCGAAATCATCATCGTCGACGAGTTTACCGGACGCCTGATGCCGGGGCGGCGCTGGTCCGATGGACTGCATCAGTCGATTGAAGCCAAGGAAGGCGTGAATATCCGCCGCGAAGATCAGACGCTGGCGACAATTACGTTCCAGAACTATTTCCGCCTGTACAAGAAACTTGCCGGCATGACGGGTACGGCCGATACGGAAGCCGCTGAGTTCGAAAAGATCTACAAGCTGGAAGTGGTGGTGATTCCCACGAACATGCCGATGCGGCGCATCGATAATACCGACGTGGTGTTTCGCACCGCGAAGGAAAAATATTTTGCGGTCGCCGATGAGATTGCGCAACTGCATGAAGCCAAGCAGCCTGTGCTGGTTGGCACCACTTCCATTGAGAAGTCTGAATTGCTCTCGCAGATTTTGCAGCGCAAGGGCGTTCGCCATGTGGTGCTGAACGCGAAGTTTCATGAACGCGAGGCGGAGATCGTTGCGCAAGCCGGGCATCTGGGCATGGTGACCATCGCCACCAACATGGCCGGTCGCGGTACGGACATTGTGTTGGGCGGGAATGCGGAATTTCTGGCCAAGCAGGAGCTGGTGAAGAAGAATCGCGCCCGCGCGGTGAGTGCGGCGGAAGGGGAAATTTCACCGACGGCGGCTCCTGGAATGATGCGTTTCTACTATCAAAGCCAGGAATTTGAGACCCCTGAAGCAGACTGGAAAGAGGTCTTTGCCGGGTATGCCGCACAGGCTGCGGCAGAACGCGAGGAAGTACTGGCAGCGGGCGGCCTGATCATCCTGGGAACCGAGCGGCACGAGTCCCGCCGCGTCGACAACCAGTTGCGTGGCCGCGCGGGACGCCAGGGCGATCCCGGAGCGTCGCGGTTCTTCCTGTCGTTGGAAGACGACCTGATGCGTATATTCGCCAAGGAATGGGTTTCGAATCTGCTACAGCGCCTGGGGATGGAAGAGGGCGTGCCGATCGAGTCGAAGCTGATCACACGGCGCATTGAGGCGGCGCAGAAGGCCGTCGAAGGACAGAATTTCGAGTCGCGCAAGCATGTGCTGGAATACGACGATGTGATGAACAAGCAACGCGAGGCGGTCTATGGAACACGCCGCCAGTTGCTGGAAGGCGTCGATCAAAAAGAACTGATCACGGACGATTACGTCTCCAATATTCTGAGCAACATTCTCGACGTTCACGCGCCAGATAACCTGCATCCCGACCAATGGGACGTGAAGGCGCTCGGAGACCAACTGCTGATGCAATTCGGCATGGACATTTCGGCTGAGGGGATCCCGGTCCGCGAACTCAATCGGCATGAGCTGGGGGAGGCGCTGTTCACGCACCTGAAGGAACGGTACGACGCCAAGGAGCAAATCATCGGAGAGCAGGCCATGCGCTACCACGAGCGCATGATCATGTTGAGCGTGCTCGACGGCCTATGGAAAGACCATCTGCTGGCGATGGATCAGTTGAAGGAAGGGATTGGGCTGCGCGGTTACGGGCAGCAAGATCCTTTGATTTCCTACAAGCGCGAATCCTACGAGGCGTTTGAAGCGATGATGACGCGCTTCCAGGAAGACACTGTGCGCTTCCTGTTCCGCATGCAGATCATGGGACCGGACGGCAAGGAAATCTCAGTCCCGTCGCGTCCCCATCCGCAATCGATCGTTTTCAGCGGAGGCTCCGCCACAGCCGCCGATCCTGGATATGTGCCTGCCGGGACCGGGGGGATGCTGAATGGCGCGGGCTCGAATGGTGGACCATCGAAGGGCGCCGCGGCGGCCATACCCGTGCCAATGCGCGCGCCTTCCACGACCATCGATTCTCTGGAAGAAGAATTTCACCGGCGCAAGAAGCGCGAGCTGCAACAGGCCCGCATGGCGGGGGCGGGAGAGTCGAGAGAAACCGTTCAGCGCCGGAGCGGGGAGAAAGTTGGGCGCAACGACCCGTGCCCGTGCGGCTCCGGCAAGAAGTTCAAAAAATGCCATGGTGTGGACGCGTAATCCGCGGAGTCGGGGTTCGGCCTGCGCGCCTTGTTGCGCACATCGAGAACGTACAGCGAAGAATCAGGAAGGGGCATTGTTGCTTCCTGAGGGGCGGTAGAGCTGGGCTCCTAAAACGCCGCCGGCGATAGCGAACAGCACAATCAGCACGGACAAGAAAGCCATCGTCAGCAAGATCAGGCCAATGCGGCCTTCGGCGGAAAGCCAAAAATTGGTGAATACCGCCACCGGGGCCTGAGAATCCATCGACGCCGCGTGGGCTGCGGCCTGCTTCACAATCGTCGTCAACTGCGTGTCGATCTCGTTTCCTTCATGCATTCCATACCGCTGGACGACCAGCAAGACAGCATTGGCCGCTAAGGCAACTGTTGCCGCTATCAGGCCCACCAGCGCGCCGACACGGGCTCCTATGCGCGGCCCCAGCGAAACCATCGGTCGGCGGCGATGATAGATCCCCAACACCGCCACGGCTCCAGCCCCGACCCAGAGCACGCTCCCAGCCGCCAACAACGCGCACAGAATCCCTGCCGCCAGGCCCACCATGGCGGCGATTTGAATCGTGATCTTCCATGAGATGGAATTGCCCGAATTGGCGGCCGTTATCTGGGGCGTACCGCCATCGTTGCCAATCGCGGCTGCAACCTCATCGTTCTGCGCAACGTAGCGCACTTGTGGCGCGCCGCACTCCGGGCAATAGTAAGCATCCGGTTCCAGGGTCGCGCTGCACCGGTGACATACAGGATCCATATGTTGAAGCTAAACCACCTTGGCATCCGCCGCAATCCTCGTCGACTGCGATGGGTCTGGAATCAATCGGTCTGTCCCCTATGCGGCAACTGGACCACGATCATGGAAAATTTCGTTCCGTCCGCTGTGGGATTGAACTCGACAATGTGCTGGCTTTCAGGCGAGCCAGCCAGCAACTTGATGGCGCCGGAAATCTGGGGGGGTGAAACACTCATATGCTTCTTCGATTTGTCGATACTTATGGTCACTTCGTATTCGTGGCCGTTGTCGCAGGTGAGTCCCTGGTTGGTTTTCGCAGGTTCTCCAATCGCCATTTTGTGCTTGCAGGTGAGCACGTCCCCATACTGGGCCATGGCGTTTTTGTAGAATGCGATGACCTTCTCTTCTGGATCGCTGCTGCGGTATCCAATGGCTTTCACATGCAGATGCCACTGGCCGAAGCTCATATGGATGTCCGCGGACCCGGAATCATCGCCATGCTGGCCGGTCTCGACGGCCCCAGGATAGACGGGCAGGCCTATATCGGCGCCGTGTACGGCGTTCGTGCGAACGTCAAAACCACCCAGGGGAGTATGTAAATGTACGTTCTCCGCCGCGCCATTTTTCTTCTCGTGCACCGAGCATCCAGAAAACACAAATAAAAGCGCACTGAGCAACAGAGCTGTCGTTCGACCTCCACTTGCTGAGGCACCCGCCAATGTGGCCTTTCTGCGATGAGGATTGGAAACTTGTCTGGACTGCATGCTTGCGGGGAGCCTCCTGCGGCGCAGCAATTGCGCTACTCGATCAAGATACGCTCTTGGATAGAGGATGGTTCCGGCCCAGGCAAGAAAAAAAGTGTTATGTCAACACATTTCTTGATTGACATTGTTGCGTCAATACCACAATATATAGGATGACGTCATCCAAAAGCGCAATTCTTGGGGCATGCGGTACAAACGGCTTTTTGGGAGAAGAAGCTGCCGGAGGCAACGGGAATGTCCCAAGGTTGCGCGTAGAGCGTGACGATTATTCCTCAGCACGACAAACAAGGCAACGGCCTTGCCATTTTGGCAAGGCCTCTTTTTTGCGCTCGGAACGTGTCTCGTTTTGGGCTGCTGGAATCGCGGGGTTTTGTACGCGGATCGCCGGCAAGTTTCCCCATCGCGATCACGGCACCGTCTCACGCGCTACGATTTACACCGTCCAAAACAAGTTAGGATGAACCCGAGAGACACTCCTTGTCGGAGGAAGTTTCTTCGCTGGCAATCCGAGGCGCAAAGAGAATGACAAAGTACCGGCACTCTTCGACAATCCTGTGGCTGGCCGTGTTGTTGCTCGCTGGAACGACGCAAGCCATCGCCGCGAGCGGCGACCCGCCGATTCGTGTTGCGCGTCTGGCGCAGCTAGCAGGCCAGATTTCTTTGGA
>JAJZIF010000354.1 GCA_021810735.1 Acidobacteriota bacterium | reverse complement strand
GGGCCGTCAATCGTTTCTTTCAAGCATTCCTCGCCGTTCCGAACCGGGCCGAATTCTCGGCCAATGCGATCGCACTCTCTGCGGTGCATCTTGTGGCCAACATGGTACGGAGATGCGGTCACGCGCCAGGGCAATCGCATTTGGAATTTTCTTGACATCCGATTGGACAGGAAAGCCCAAGTTTGCCTTCATCTGGCGTCTTCCGGTGTCAATTTGCCCTCTCATTACCCTCATATCGCCCTCAGAACGGCAACTTTCTTCAGCTGTATTCAGCAGATGTCACCTAAATCGACATCCAGACCAGTGATCCGTGAGTGAAAAATCCAAATGCGATTGCCCTGCGGTCACGCGCGACTTTCGTTGACTCTGGGTCTGGTTTTCGCTATCCTTAAGGTCTTGCGCAGTGTTGCGTTTCTCTGCCTGCACCCTCCGGTGCGTGGCGGCACGCAAAGCGTCTTTCGGTTTCATCGCCCCTCGACGCAGCAACCGGTTTGTTCTCTGCGCTCCATCGCGTGATCTGCAGCAGGTTTTCCGGCAGCCGACTGTCCGGTGCGTTCTGCCTCGCGAAGCTTGGCAACTATTTTTTTGAAGTTTGTTTGGGAGAACTGGAACCATGTCTACCTTTATTCCGCGTCCGCAGGACATTACGCGCAAGTGGTACGTGCTGGACGCCAGCGGCAAAACTCTGGGACGGCTCGCCACCGAGGCCGCGCGCGTGTTGAGCGGGAAAAATAGCCCGCAATATACGCCCTACATCGACACGGGTGACCATGTCATTGTGCTGAACGCGGAGAAGGTCCGCCTGAGCGGGTTGAAGAGCCAGCAGAAAATGTATCGCCGCTACACCGGGTTCCCGGGCGGAATCCGCGAGGAGTCGTTTGTGCGCCTGATGGCGCGTCGGCCCGATCGCGTGGTGGAGCAGGCCATTACCGGCATGTTGCCGAAGAACAAGATGGGTCGCCAGATGGCCACCAAGTTGAAGGTGTACCGCGGCGACACGCATCCGCATGAGGCGCAGAAGCCGATTGCGATGACACTGAACGATTCAGCAACCGCAAAGAAAACTTCGTAACGGGACAGCGAAAAACGTATGGCAGAATTGATTCAGTATTACGGAACCGGTCGGCGCAAGACGAGCATTGCTCGCGTGTTTCTGCGTCCAGGCAGCGGCAAGATTACCGTGAATGGTCGCGCCTTTGAGGATTATTTTGTCACCGAGCAGCAGCGCATCGCGGCCAGGCGCGTGCTGGTCGCAACCGACCTGGCAGGCACGTTCGATGTGCTGACCACGGTGAAGGGCGGCGGCGTGACAGCGCAGGCCGATGCCGTGAAAATGGGCACCGCTCGGGCATTGCTCGAATACAACATTGAACTGCGCGCCAGCCTGAAGGAACAAGGCTTTTTGACCCGCGATGCCCGCATGAAGGAACGCAAGAAGTACGGGCAGAAGGGCGCTCGCAAGCGCTTCCAGTTCAGCAAGCGGTAATTTCCTCATCGGATTTACGAGAGGGAGTCATTCTGAACGACGCGCAGCGCAATAAAGAATCCAGAGGATGTTGAAGGAATAATCGCCGCCATCCTCGTCTGGATTCTTCGCTGCGCTCAGAATGACGAGCATCGTTTTTGAACTAGAAACAAAAATTTCCCCACGGGGATGAATCTGAGCCAGCTTTCAATCTGGCCGGATGCAAATCACAAGGAGGTCGTTTGGCCACTATCACCATGAAGGAACTGCTCGAAGCGGGAGTCCACTTCGGGCATCAGACGAAGCGCTGGAACCCAAGGATGAAGGAATATATCTTTGGCGAACGGAACGGGATCTACATCATCGATCTGCAAAAGACCTTGAAGATGTTCAAGGAAGCCAGCAAGTATGTGACCGACCTGGCTCTCGAAGGCAAGACGATTCTATTTGTCGGCACCAAACGGCAGGCGCAGGACGCCATTGCCGAGGAAGCCACCCGTTGCGGCATGTTCTACATCAACCAGCGTTGGCTGGGCGGTCTGTTGACCAATTGGACGACCGTGCAGAAGTCTGTGAAGCGCCTTCAGGAACTGGATGAGATGGCCACCGACGGCCGCTACGACCTGATGACGAAGAAAGAAGTCATCAAGCTGGAACGCGAGCGCAAGCATTTGCAGGCCAACCTGGCCGGTATCAAGAACATGCGCCGCTTGCCGGATGCGCTGTTCGTTGTCGACTCGAACAATGAAACCATTGCGGTGAAGGAAGCTCGCAAGCTGGGTATTCCGGTGGTCGCAGTCGTCGATACGAATTGCGATCCCACACTGGTCGACTACATTATTCCGGGCAACGACGATGCGCTGCGCGCCATTCGGCTATTCACCTCGAAAGTTGCCGACTCGATCGTCGAAGGCGTGCAGATGAGCGGCGACAAGCAGCAGGCCGAGCTTGCCGGCGTAACGGCCAGCGCGGACGAAGCCCCTGTCGATGGCATTCCCGGCGCTCCGGACAGCTTCAATGCAGCCAAGTACGATCCCGAACTGGCCGATGACGATGTCGATCTGGAACAGGCGCTGGGCGGCGGAATTCGCAAGGCTCCCACCGCTGTTTCCGCGATTGCGGATGAGCCCGAAGCCGCGGCTGCTGAGAGCGGCGTCTAACGTCGGCTCAGCGATGCTGCAATTGAAAATAGGTTTGTCATTCTGAACGTAGAGAAGAATCCAGAGGGGTATGGTCGGCATCTGAGGCTGATACGCTCTGGATTTTCACTTCGGTCGCAGCGGCGACTCCGCTCAGAATGACAACTCTCACTTTCCATAGCCAAAAATTTTAAGATCGGACGTACAAAAGGATGTCACCCGTGACCGAAACAATTTCAGCCGCAATGGTGAAGGAGCTGCGCGAGAAGACCGGCGCTCCTATGATGGACTGCCGCAATGCCCTGACAGAAGCCAACGGCAATATGGAAGAAGCTGTGGTCGTGCTGCGCAAGCGCGGCATGGCATCGGCCGCCAAGAAGGCCAGCCGCACCGCCAGCGAAGGCGCTGTCGGCACCTATATCCACGCCGGCGGCAAGATTGGCGTATTGATTGAAGTGAACTGCGAGAGCGACTTTGTCGCACGCACGGCGGACTTTCAGGAACTGCTCAAAGACATTGCCATGCACATCGCGGCCACCGATCCGCGCTACATCCGCAAGGAAGACGTGACCGCGGAAGATCTGGAACGCGAGAAGGACATCTATCGCGCACAGGCCGCGCAGACCGGCAAACCCGCTCCGGTGATTGAAAAAATCGTCGACGGAAAAATGTCGAAGTTCTACGAGGAAGTCTGCCTGCTGGAGCAGCCGTTCATCAAGGAGCAGACCGTGACCATTGCGCAGTTGATCGCACAGAAGGTCGGCAAGCTGGGGGAAAACATTATGGTGCGCCGCTTCGCCCGCTTCAAGGTCGGCGATGCCAACTGGACCGTCGCCCAGATCAAGACAACTGCGTAAGCCGTTCCTATTGCGACTGAAAAAGCCCGGCTCCGGTCGGACTTTTTCAGTCGCGGCTATCCGCAATCTAGCATCCTAACAAGGATCCTGAAAGTGAGAACTGGACCTGCATTGCCTCGCTAATCAGATTGCAGGGGCCAAGGTTAACAGCGACATGATTGAGGGGTTTCCGAGTTTGTCAGCGGAGGGTATCCGCGGGTATATCATTCGATTAGCGAAAAAATACTTGCAAACATATTTCGGCGAGTATAGGTTTTCGGTACAGTCGAACGACTGCTGATCAGCCGACGTTCACTTCGCTTGTCGAGCGGTTTTCTGAGCGAGCATTGCAACAGTCGCTTCAGTACGTTGTGATTGTCGATCCCGACTGGATGGGCGTGAAGGTGACTTCGATTTCTGGTTTAACAGTTTTGTCTGTGCCTTTTAGATGTTTTGCGCTCTGTGCTGCAAACGCCGAGTGTAATCTGCGGCCTACTCGAACTGTATCAGAGGGAGGGTGCAGTGATTAAGCGGACGACGGGCGATAAATTTCATTTCAAAATAGACGGTTTCACTCCAGAGACGCTTCCGATGTCTCGACTCGCTGAATATATGACTGACCTAGCGGCGTTGCTTGGCCATGAGCACAATGTACATTTCTTGAAGGTTGCGCGAGGAAGCGCGGACCTTGTTCACATTATTGAGGAAACTCAACAGCAGGAAGTGATTCAGCGACTTCACCTAGTGAAAGAAGGCCTTGGCCCCGTCGAAGCTCAAGGAGCTTTTCGGAGCCTCAATGCGAAGCTTTCCGAGGATGGAAAGACTGCGAAGATGATGCGCGGACGCGGCAAACTGCTTGCTTTTCCCGGCATAAAAGCAACTCCGCCAACTTATGGCCCAATTTATATGCAGGGCCATTTGGATGGACAGCTTATTCGGGTGGGCGGGAAAGACGGAACAAAGCCAATCCACATCATGAACGACGATGCATATTACATCTGCAATGCCAACGCTGAAGTCGCTCGCGAACTTGCAACCGCATACGAAAAATTCATCCGTGTTTACGGGAATGGGAAGTGGTTTCGTGAACCAGATGGCAGGTGGAACCTCGAACATTTCAATATTAAGACCTTCGAGTTTCTGGACAATGCGCCACTCCCAGAAATTATCGGACGTTTGCGTGGATTGCCAAACAATGGATGGAAGGAAATCGATGACCCACTGGGAGAGCTCGCGTCCCTCCGGGAACGTGAGGGCTGATGGTTGGATTCGACGCATCAATCGCGCTGGCAGTCTGGTATCCCGACGTTCCCTGTTCTGTTGAA
>JAJZIF010000353.1 GCA_021810735.1 Acidobacteriota bacterium | reverse complement strand
GACGCTGTTTCGATAAACTTGAACTGGAAATCAAAGTCTGGGCCGACAAGGCAAAACTGGCGGCTTAAAACTTGACACATTTACCACAAGTTCCTTACTTCAAGACCTCTAGAGCATTTTCACTATTCCTATGAACTCTCGAAGTTCAAGGAAGAGCAGCTTCTATTGACGGAAAAGCTGCGTCCACATCGCCGCTTCGGTCTACCCCAGAGTGGAAATGTTCTAGGGAAGCGAAATTGAGCGCACAAGAGAGGGGCAAGGAAAAACCGACCCACGGGGCCGTAAGACAGTGCGCCGGTGAACCCGTCCTAAGACGGTGGGAACCCGCCGCGGCTCTTTAGGCATTCCGGACTGGCGGACACTGCGCACCGAGCCGATTGTCGAGTCGAGTTCCCTGTTCAATGAATGTAGGTTCAACCAGCGTGGACCGCCCTACCTGCTTTGCAGGTCGGTTTCTACCTTGGATGCTACCCGGCATCCCGTCGGTTGGCAAGGGGGAGTGGGAGGAATCGCACGCGAAAGAGCTTTTGCGAAGCGGCAAACTGCTCTAGCCAGCTTTGCGGTTGTCTTCGAGCGCGGCATCCAGCATCTCGGCAAGCGTTTCAGTGCGAGATTTTATGTTGTAGACCACGTTACCGGCCAGAGCGTCGCGCTGTTGCCGCAGCGTTACCAGCTCATCCGCGATGTTGAGGGCAGCCAGAACGGCCACGCGAAGGGAATCCACCGTGGTGCCATGACGCGCGACGGCGCGCATCTTTGCATCGACCAGCGCGGACAGTTGCTCAAGATATTTTGGATCGGGTCCGCGCAGGCGATAGATCTGGTCGTAAATATCGACGACCAGATTGCTGGACGAGGCGGACTCGATGGATTCTACGGGGCGGGTTTCGGTCTGTTCAGTTGCTGCGGCAGTCATTGCGCGTGCTTCGTCGCTGCCGGTTGCGTTCATGAGCTCTGGCTCATTCGGGGGGAAATCCTGCTGCGGTTCGCTGCGATTCATGCTCGCTCCTGGTGCTGCGATCCATTCGAGCATTTTCACTATTACTGTGAACTCTCGCAGTTCAAGGAAGAGCAGCCTTTCTTGACGAAAAAGCTGCGTCCACATCGCCGCTTCGGTCTACACCAATAGTGAAAATGCCCTTGTGTCCTGAGTCTGAAGTTCATTCAACAATTCGATGCATGGAAGTGATTCGAACAGCAACACTCAGGGCTAAAGCCCATCTGTTTTGCTCCATTTACGGCACGACTGAAGTCGTGCCCTGATACAAGGCTGAAAATCATTACGACTGAAAGTCGCGCCCCAAAAAAGAAACTGCGTCTCCCGTTTCATCCCCCCGCGGGTCGGCGAAGCCGGTGGACGACTGATACAAGACCAAAAATCATTACGACAGAGTCGTGCCCTGATACAAGGCTGAAAATCATTACGACTGAAAGTCGCGCCCTAAAAAGAAACTGCGTCTCCCGTTTCATCCCCCCGCAGGTCGGCGAAGTCGGTGGACGACTGATACAAGACCGAAAATCATTTCTTTAACGAACTTAAGACTCAGTACACTAGGCAGACTGCGTAAACGACGCCTCAATGGCATCGAGCGAGGACATGAGGCGCTCGACGCGTGTGCGGACCGTATCCCGCTCACGATGAAGCTCTTCAATTTCCCGACGCTGCGTCGCCGCCTGGGCATGCTGAGCTTCCAACTGCTCGCGAAGGCCGGCGATCTGGTTTTCCGCCGCCGCGCGCTGTTCCCTTTCCCGGTTCAGCAGCTCGATCGCTCGAACGACGCGCTGCTCCAAAGCGGCGAACGTATCGACCGCCACTGCCAATTCCTGTTCTTTCGCCATAGTCGCTGTCATAAATAAGTTAAGATGCTCTTCGCGCAGTATAGCGCCCCGGAAGGGTCGCAGCCGAATTCAAGCTTGTGGAGAACCGGGTCCTGATTTTTTGCAACGGCTGCGCCATTCTCCGCGGCAAGTCGGGTGACTGGGCGCCGACGGCGAGATTACAGCAACTCCAGCGGAAATCGTGGTTGGCCGCCGAGTTCCATCAGCGCAGCGAATATCCGACGGGCCCAGTCGTGCAGTTCCTCCAGGCGTAACGTACGATCCTGCGCCTGGAACACTGCCCGCAGCAGGAGCGCGTACTGGCCAGAGGCTTCTTTCTTGTCGCGGAAGATTTCTCGCGGTTCGATGCTGCGCATCTCCTGGATGGCGAGCGAAAGCAAGGCATCCGCAATCTGCTGCCAGCGGACTGCATAGGGAAAGGTAAAGGAAAAATCGCGCACAACTGCCGGAAAGCGGGAAAGGTCGCGGACAGCAGGTGCACGAAGCGCGCGGTGAAAGAGCCGTTCGAGATCGAACTCGCCGACAAACACGGTTTGCCGCAGCTTTCGGGATTGCGCTTCCGGCGCAGCCAATTCGCCGAAGAAGCCGATGGTTTCGCCATCGACCACCACTCGTGCGGCGCATCCGGGATGCAGCCACGACGGCATCAGCCCTGTCGATGCGGGGAAGGTGTCGAAATAGATGGATTTCGTTAGGAATCTCGCGAGCAGCTCTTCCGCAATGCCTTTCAGATCGTAGAAACTATAGTCGCGCAGGCTGGCGAGAGGGTGGGGAGCGATGGCTGTGCCTGTGGCGCCGACGACGAGCGACGGCTTTTCGTGCACACGTTCGGTGCCTCCCGAGAAAATCGCGCCCATCTCGAACAAGCGCAGGTCATCGACTTCGCGATTCAAATTGTGCGCCAGCATCGAGAGCATGCCGGGCACCAGCGACGGACGCAGACAGCCCACTTCCTCGCTGAGCGGATTACCCAGCGGAACCCACGAATTTGGCTGCTGCGCAAATGTAGCCGCGTCGATTGCAGAGCAGAATGTGCTGCCGATAGCCTCCGTATATCCGGCTGCCCGCAGCGCGCGGCGAAGCGCGGTTTCTTTGGCGGCCCAGGGCAGCTCAGTCACGCTACCCGCAAAAGGAGGCAGAGTATTGGCGAAGCGATTGTAGCCATGCAGGCGCGCGATTTCTTCGATGAGGTCGATCTCATGTTCCAGATCGAGCCGCCAGCTGGGCAGCGTGGCGACATACAGTTCCGCCGCAGCTTTCTGCATACCAACGCCCAATGCTGTCAGATAACGCTCCACCGTAGAGGCATCGATGGGCCGGCCGTTGGCGGTCTTGCCAAGGATGCGCGTTACTTCGCGGAGATGCAGCGAGATTGCCGGGCGCTCGATGGTGCGGGCCGCTATCTCCGGGACAACAACATCGATCAGTTCGCCTTCCATATGACCGCCCGCGGCCAGAATCAAGCGGCTGACCAGCGCGGACGCAATGGGAGCAGCGGCAAAATCCGCGCCACGTTCAAAGCGATGCGAAGCGTCGGTGTGCAGCCCATGCCGTCTTGACGAACGGCGCACAGCGCCAGGATCGAACCACGCCGCCTCGACGAGAATATTTTTCGTCTCGGGGGTAATCATGGTGTCCCACCCACCCATCACGCCAGCCAGCGCCAGTGCCCTCTTCTCATCGGCAACAACTAAGTCCTCGGCCGCCAGCGCGCGCTCGGTCCCGTCGAGCAAACGGAGACGCTCGCCTGCCTGGGCGCGGCGCACCACGATGCCGCCTTCCACTTTGTCCAGATCGAAGGCGTGCGTGGGATGGCCCATTGCCATGGTGACAAAATTCGTCGCGTCGACGGCATTGCCGATCAGCTTTTGTTCCAGCAGCGCGAAACGCTGGGTCACATCGCCGGAGGATGGTGCGATGTTCACGTTGCGCAGCACGCGCGCGGTAAAGCGACCACATAGATCGTTCGCTTCAATGCGCACCGGAAACGGCTGCTTCGCAGGTTTCGCAACGGGGAGGGATGCATCGAGAGGCGCCAGCGGAATGTCATAGATGGCCGCGACCTCGCGCGCGATGCCGTAATGGTTCATCGCATCGACACGGTTGGTGGTGATGTCCATTTCAAACAAAGAGCCGTTGCCTGGGCCAAGATCAAACACGCCCTCGACGGCAATGCCGCGCAGCGTCAGATCGTCGGCAAGCTGGCGGTCAGAAACTTCGAGAGCAGGCAGGTACGAACGAAGCCATGCGGAAAGGATTTTCATGCGAACTGCTCCAGAAACCGCATGTCGCCGGAGTAGAGCAGGCCGATGTCGCTGATGCCGTACTTCATCATCGCGATGCGATCGACGCCCATGCCGAAGGCGAAGCCGGAAATCTTTTTGGGGTCGTATGCAGGCTGTTTGCCGCGAACGAATTCAAACACAGCCGGGTTCACCATGCCGCAGCCAAGCAACTCGATCCAGCCCGAGTGCTTGCATTTGCGACAGCCCTTGCCGCCGCAGAAAATGCAGCTGATCTGCACGTCGGCGCTGGGCTCCGTGAAAGGAAAGAAGGACGGAAAGAAGCGCGTGCGCACGCTGGAGCCGAATAATTCCTTCATGGCGTGATCGAGCGTCCCCTTCAGGTCGCTGAAGGTGATGTTCTCATCGACGCACAGACCTTCCACCTGATGAAAGATGGGCGAATGGGTCGCGTCGGCGGCATCGTTGCGATGCACCTTACCCGGAATCACGATGCGCACGGGCGGCGGCTGCCGCTCCATGGTGCGAATCTGCACCGGGGAAGTGTGGGTGCGCAGGAGGAGGCGATCACGCAGCGGTTTGTGCTCCTGACGGGCGACAACGAGCGTGTCCTGCGTATCGCGAGCCGGATGGTCCGGCGGAAAATTCAACGCCTCGAAATTGTAGTAGTCTGTCTCGACCTCG
>JAJZIF010000352.1 GCA_021810735.1 Acidobacteriota bacterium | reverse complement strand
TGAATGCCGAGCGCGGCAACGTCCATGCCTTCATTGCAGACGCGAACGCAGCGATAGCAGAGAATGCAGCGCGGACGGTCGAAGAAAACCACGGGTGACCATTGCTGCTCCTCGCGATGGTTCTTGATTTCGACGAACTGCGAGCCGCCCGCTCCGTACTTGAATGTCATGTCCTGCAATTCGCACTCGCCGCCAGCATCGCAGACCGGGCAGTCCAGCGGATGGTTCGCCAGCACCAACTCCAGCATGGCTTTGCGCGCTTGCTTGATCTCGTCCGTTTCCGTGGAGACGATCATGCCTTCGGCGACCGGCGTAGTGCAGGCGGTTTGCAACTTCGGCATTTTCTCAATGCGCACCAGACACATCCGGCACGCTGCCTGCAACGACAATCCAGGGTAATAACAGAAGGCCGGAATTTCGATGCCAACCTTGCGGCAGGCCTCCAGCAGCAGCGTGCCCGCGGGAGCGGTGATTGTCTTGCCGTCGACCGTGAGTGTTACATCAGCCATACTTTTGAACTTTCCTGGGCATCGCAATTCAGGCGGAGAAAGGAACTTCTACCATTTCCGCTGTAGAGGTTGGTTCGGGGACAACTTCGCCGTGCTCTCGCATGACCTGAATGTGTGCTTCGATGCCTTCGCGAATCAGCTTTTTGGTATCGTCAAGCGTTTTGCCGACGACGCCCAGTCCCGGTAGATCGGGCACATAGGCGCCATAGCCCGTGGCCGACTTCTCGTAGATGACCGTGTATCTCATTTCTGGCTCCCTTGCTTCAGTCCGGCCTGTTTCAGCATGTTGGTGAGTGTTCCCCTGGGGATATCGTCGTTACCCGATCCGGCAATCGTTAGCGTTCCAGGTTTCATCGGATGGTGATAATGTTTGTGACTGCCGGTTGTTCTCACGTGCATCTAGCCATCCTTTTGGATCATACGAATAAAATCCCGGTATTTCACGCAAGAGCCAGTTCTTGTTGCTTCGCATACGGGCAAGGTCTTCCGTTCAAGTGGTCTTCAAATTCATGCCGAAATTTTTTGATGAAAGCGATAGTCGGCATAGCCGCCGCATCGCCAAGGGGGCAGAAAGTGCGACCCAGCATGTTTTCCGCCAGATAACGGATGTTCTCAATGTCTTTGGCTTCGCCACCCCCGGCATGAAAACGCGTCAGCGTTTTCTTTAACCAGTCCGTGCCTTCGCGGCAGGGAATACACCAACCGCAGCTCTCGTGCTGATAGAACTGGATGGTGCGCAGGGCAAACTCGACCATGCAGACAGTTTCATCGAGTACCACGACGCCGCCGGAACCGAGCATACTGCCTGCCTTGCCCACCTGATCGAAGTCCATGCCAATATCGATTTCGTTCGGCAACAGGACAGGCGTGGACGAACCGCCGGGCACGACGGCCTTCAACTGACGTCCGCCGCGAATGCCGCCGGCGACTTCATAAATCATCTTCTTCAGGTTGTAGCCCATGGGCAGTTCATACACGCCAGGGCGCTCGGCATGGCCGCTGATGCAGAACAGTCGCGTACCGCCGTTGCGAGCGGAGCCGATTTTGGCATACGCCTCCCCGCCCATGCGCAGAATGTGGGGCACCGACGCAATGGTCTCCGCATTGTTGATGACTGTGGGCCCGCCATACAGGCCGACCACGGCAGGGAACGGCGGCCGAATCCGCGGGATGCCGCGTTTGCCTTCGAGCGACTCCATCAGCGCGGACTCTTCGCCGACTTCATAAGCGCCCGCTCCAGTCTGCGAGATGACCTCAAAGTCGAAGCTCGAGCCAAAGATTCCTTTGCCAAGAAAGCCCTTGGCATAGGCCTCGGCGATGGCTTTTTCCATGATCTTGAGCAGGTAACGATATTCCCCGCGCAAATAGATAAAGCCTGTTTTCGCGCCCACGGCGATGCCGGCGACGATGGCGCCCTCGATGACCGCGTGCGGATCGTGCAGGAAAATCAAGTGGTCTTTGCAGGTGCCGGGTTCGCTCTCATCGCCATTGACCAGAACATATTTCGGTTTTTCCGATTGCTTGGGAACAAACGACCACTTCATGCCCGTTGGGAAGCCAGCGCCGCCGCGGCCGCGAAGATTGGAAGCTTTCATCTCGGCGATGATCCACTCAGGCCCTTTCTCGATGGCCTGGCGTACCGCCTCATAACCGCCCAGTTCGATATAGCGGTCGATCTCGGTCGCACCCTTGCCAAAGCGGCTGCTGACGATCTTGACTTCATCGGGATGAGAAACCAGTGTGGGCATTTTTGCTATTGACCGGCCTTGCTTCGATATTCGTCCAGCAGCGCGTCCATTGTTTCGGGCGTCAGGTTTTCATGAAAATCGTAGTTGACCTGCACCGCGGGCGCCCAACTGCAGGCCCCGATACATTCGACTTCTTCAAGAGAAAAAAGTCCGTCCGGCGTGGTCTCTTTGTGGCCGATGCCGAGGCGCTTCTTGCAATGCTGAAAGAGTTCCTGGCCGCCACGCACCATGCAACTGATATTCGTGCAGACCTGTACGTTGTATTTACCGACGGGTTTGGTACGCAGCATGGAGTAGTAGCTGAGCACATTGCGCACATCCAGCACGGTCAGGTCGAGCCGTTGGGCGATTTCCGCGATGGCAGCATCCGATACATATCCAATTTCATCCTGCGCGTATAGCAGCATGGGAATGAGCGCGGAGCGGCGAACCGGGTAGAGAGTCGCCAGCCTGTCAAAGCGTGCGGCCAGTTCAGGAGAAAAGATCGTGCTGCCAGGCTTTGGATTCTCGGAAATCGTTGTCAGACTCATGCTTGTACCTTGCGCAGCAAATTGTCGACGGACGCTTCCATGTCCAGGGCGCCATCCAAAGCTGCAAATTGAAGCAAACCTTCTTCGGTAAAGAAAAATGTATCGTACTCGTCACCTAGCTCGCCCGCTTCCGGCCGAAACTCCGTAACGCCCGTGCCACATGCGTCGGGTGCGAGGATAGTGAGCTTGCCAATGGGTCCGAGCACATCCAATCGAGTGCTGGAACTGGAATGGACGCGCAATTTGCTCTCAGGCCGCGCGATCGAATGCATGGCGACATGCGAGCTAAGCAGGGAAACCAACGAGATCCACAACTCGGCAGCAAGCTGCGGGGAAGCGGGAGAATCCACGGAAACCTCAGCGGCGGCGATCATCGGTCAATCTCTCCCAGTACGATGTCGATGGAACCGATGGCGGCGACAACGTCGGCGATGAGCCTGCCCACGCACATTTTCTCGATCGCCTGCAAGGTCGCGAAGGTTGGATTGCGCATGTGGACCCGATAGGGTTTCGCTGTGCCATCGCTGACGACGTAATAGCCCATTTCGCCGCGTGAGGATTCGATGGCCTGATAGACCTCGCCTGCGGGAACGGCGAAACCTTCCGTGACGATTTTGAAATGATGGATCAGCGCCTCCATCTGCGTCTTCATCGCCTCGCGATCGGGAAGAACGATTTTGGGCGCATTCGCTTTGATCGGGCCTTCAGGCATCCCGTCCAGCGCCTGGGTGGCAATCTTGACCGACTCGCGCATCTCCTGCACGCGTATCACGTAGCGCGACCAAACGTCGCAGCCGTTCGACACCGGCACCTTGAACTGAAATTTTTCGTACCCGGTGTAGGGCATGTCGCGACGTAAATCCCAGTCCACGCCACTGGCGCGCAGCGGTGGTCCAGTCACTCCCAGCGAAATAGCATCGGCGGCGCTCAGCAGACCGACACCCTTGATGCGATTGATAAAGATTCGATTGCCGGTGAGAAGATTTTCGTATTCATCGATTTTCTCCGGCATCGTCTTCAGGAAAGCGCGCACGCGAGGGAAAAAATCCAGCGGCGGTTCCAGCGCGAGTCCACCGATGCGGAAATAGGAGGTCATCATGCGCTGACCGGAAAGGTCATCAAAGAGGCGCAGGATCTGTTCGCGTTCGCGGAAGCAGTAGAGGAACACAGTGAGCGCGCCAATGTCCATGGCGTGGGTGCCCAGCCAGATCAGATGCGAATTAAGCCGCGTCAACTCGCTGAGCAGGACGCGCAGCCACTGGGCGCGCTCCGGGATTTCTACTTGAAGCAATTTCTCGACCGCCAGACAGTAGCAAAGATTGTTGTGCATAGGGCTGCAATAATCGATGCGGTCGGTGAGCGGCACAACCTGTTGGTAGAATTTTGCCTCGCAGGTCTTCTCAATGCCGGTGTGCAGATAGCCGATGTCCGGCGCGACGCGAACGACTACTTCGCCGTCGATTTCCAGCACCAGGCGTAGAACGCCATGTGTGGATGGATGCTGCGGGCCCATGTTCAGAATCATGGTGCGGTCTTCGCTGGAATCGACAACGGTAGGAGCGGTGAGAAGCTCTGACATCAGCGATAGCCCTCCACCGGGAAGTCTTTGCGAAGTGGATTGCCTCGATAGTCTTCCGGCATCAGTAGGCGGCGCAGGTTGGGATGGCCGCCGAAGCGGACGCCAAACAAATCGAAAACCTCTCGCTCATAGAAATTCGCCGCCGGCCATACCGATGTGATGCTGTCTACGGAAGGATCGCCTTCGTCCACAAAAACCGCGAACCGGATGCGCTGTTTCAGCGTGTGCGACAGAATGTGATAGGAGATCTGAAATCGGGGCTGATTCGGATACCAATCGACGCCGGTGACATCGACAAGAAAGTTATATCCGGCGGCCTGCACAGTGCGACATGAGGAAATAATCGCTTCGCGGGCGATGGTCAGAGTCAATTCTCCGCGATCGTATTTTGCATTCTGGATG
>JAJZIF010000007.1 GCA_021810735.1 Acidobacteriota bacterium | reverse complement strand
TCTCTCGACGCACCCCCGTTGCCTGCTCGATGCGACGCAAAGACCA
Organism: Acidobacteriota bacterium; assembly: GCA_021810735.1. The sequence goes on along the minus strand of JAJZIF010000007.1, from coordinate 25,694 downwards.
ACCAAGCCGGCCCAGCGCAATGACTTGTTCCCGCTTTTCTCTGTTCAAGACGTTGCTCATGACCACAAAGGCTAACTGCCCCGGCAGTGGCTCTGTCTCAAACCTTCTCCCTATGTTTGAATGCTAAGTCGAGGAGGAGCACGAGGTGTTGCATAAGCTGAACTCAGCGGCGACGCTGATTCAGAGAACAACCCCGGAGGCTCCTCAGAAGCGATATGTACTACATCGGACTTGACGTTCACAAGAAAACGATCAGTTACTGCGTGAAGGATGCAGCTGGTCATGTGCACCGGGAAGGCAAGATAGGATCGACCCGGCGCGAGCTGGATGCCTGGATAACGACGCTACCCCAACCGCGGATGATTGCGATGGAAGCGACCGTCTTTACCGGATGGATCTATGATCACCTGCTCCCGTGTGCCGAAGCGGTGAAGGTTGCTCATCCACTGATGCTACGGGCAATCGCCGCTGCCAAGAAGAAGAATGACCGGATCGATGCCAACAAGATCGCTGATTGCCTTCGTTGCGATTTCCTGCCGGAGTGCTACATGGCTCCAACTGAGATTCGGGATCGACGGCGGGTGATGCGGTACCGCAACTTGGTGGTCAAGCAAATGGTGCAGACCAAAAATCGTGTATCCGGCTTGCTGATGGAAACCGGGGTCAGCTATAACAAGCAGCGGCTCCATAGGGCGGGCTACTTCACTGAGCTGCTTGCTGCAAACGAGGATATCAGCGAGAGCATCCGCCCGCTGCTGAAGCTCGGCCACGAACAAATCATGCGGGCGCAGCGGCTGGATGACGCTCTGATTAGTTCTCTCGAAAAGGATCCATTGCTTTCAGAACGCTTGAACCGGCTGAGGTCCATCCCTGGTGTTGGCCCGATCACGGCTCTCACGTGGATTCTGGAGATCGGCGACTACTCTCGCTTTAGATCCATCAAGCAAGCGATCAGCTACTGCGGACTGTGTAGCTCGGAGAAAGCTTCCGCCGACAAGGTGACACGAACGCCGATCTCGAAACAAAGAAACAAGCACCTGCAGCAAGTGCTCGTTGAAGCAGCGAAACTGGCGCCCAGATACTCGTACGACCTCGCCCTGGTTCGAGACAAAGAGTTGCAAAGAGGGCACCGCAATCGCGCCACCTTGGCCGTCGCCAGGAAAATGGTGGCCTACATGCTCGCGGTAGAACGGAGGAAACAGGATTTTCTCGCGACTGAGCAGATGGCCGGCAAGGCGGTAGCATGAAAATATCCGGCGAGAAACACACTACACAGCCCTGCCAGGTCCCGCAGAAAGCGGCCTGGGCGACGAAGGCAACTTCCGAGGCTCCTCCTAAAGTGTTTCGGGACTGGCAATCAAGCAAAAGCAATAAGGATGCCGGGCAAAGAACGCCCGGCGGCATCGCAATCTCGGATCCAGAGGCCTCCTACGACGGAGCTTCACCGTAGGAATACTGGCAACTGTTTCGCCAATACCGAAACCAATGCACAGCATGGTCGGAGTTCTCGACCGATTCGTGCAGGGGTTCGTATTGGCGTTTGACAGAGATGAGCAGAATCACGAGATCTATCGATGCGCAGACTGCCAGGTCCCGCAGAAAGCGGCCGGGGCGAAGAAGGCGACTTCCGAGGCTCCCTCCTCTATGTTTCGGGACTGGCAGAGAACCCAAACTCAATCTTCTGCAACGGCTATAACAGAGCCTGAGGCAGCAAATGGATGTCCGGTCCTGCGGGATGCAGGGACCGTTGCCGAGAGGCACACTTGCGCAATCGAAGCTCTTGAGCCGTACACATGCGCACTCTCCCGAGCGCGCCCAGAACACCTTTGCTTTTTTCTTGACATAAGACTTACATGGATGGCCGCTTTTGCGTGATCACCAAGGTTACCGGTTCCCACTTTATCTGAAAGGACCTTGCGGCGCCTTCCGTGCCGTTTCGTTTCAAGACGTTACGAAACAGACGGTCATTTTAACGGCTGTGACACGGGGTTCGAATCCCATCGGGACGCCGCCGCTGTTGCGACAGCTCCACCAGTTCCAGCTCCTGTCTGCAGTACCAAGGTAACTAAGTGGAGTCAGCCACTCTCAAAATTGCTTGCACGCCCACGCTCTTCTTGTGACCATGCAATCCATGAGGTCGTATTCCCTGTCTGCGCTGCTTTGCACCATTGGAACGGCAATCATTCTGTCGTCATTCGGACCGGCGTGCAGCGCACAGTCATCGAAAACGATCTTCCTTTACGGAGGAAAGCATCACAAGACATTCCTCGGTTGCCTGAATTGTTCAGAGACGAGCGAACAATCCATCTGTAACGAAGATGGCCGCTATGGATGGGACCTGCAGCCCCAGAGCATCTGGAACAATTCCGGAGAGTTCGGGTCTGACCTCTCTCCCTCGAGCCCATGGAACGACCTCGGCCAGCACCCGCCAGTCATTCTCGACACCAACGGCAATTCTTACGGATATTTCACCACCAACTCCCTGTATCCTGACCGTACCCAGATACCATGGGTACTCAGCGCCCTGAACAGCTACGCGAAGACCAACGATCGTGCCAGGGCACACAAACTGTTGTGTGACGTCCACAACTCAAATACCAAAGCGAGTACTCCGGCCGCAGACCTGGCGGGCATGCACGAACAGCATCCCGCACACGATTGCACTTTGCTCTTTTTCCTTCATCGACCATGCCATGCTGCCTCTCGAAAAGCCTCTGGTTCTTACCCAGGAAATAGCCGGTAACCGCATCGGACCGACGCATCTGGCGAATTGGACGCGTTGGAATCAGCATCCGGCAATTCCCCAACTCTGCCCAGCCTGACGCGCCCAGAATTTTGTTGAAAAACGCGCCGAAGCATCGAGCGAGGCGCAGCCAATTGTGCAACGGCAAACAGGCACACGCAATGGATTGGGTAGGTTCCTGGTTGAAATTCTGTCTTTCAACAAGCTCCTGGGCATCCCGTTCTCCCGAACCATAGCATTGGCCAAAGCAACATAAGTCTTATCTCTCGTTGCCGCTCACAACCCCTCGCCTGCTGTACCCGCTCGGATTTCATCCAGGCCGTGTGCAAAAAGCACGATAGCGGAAGCGACAGATCCAGCAATCAGCCCGCGATGTCAGCTGAAACGCCACTCAGAATAAGCACCGCCGGTTCCTCCAGTACTCTCAGAACAAATTGCCGCAATCCGACTGTCCCCGCTCCCTTCATGAAGATGTGTCATCCTTGCGATCGCACTCCCACTACCGTGAGTCACCAAATAGCGGGCGGGCGGCTGGTAAGCAACGGAACATTTCTCCCCGCGATCCATCACTGTGCGCCCCATCACCGAACTTCGCCTTCTGCCGCGCTACAGATCACGTAGGTGGCTCCTTGCCTCGCGAGCGTAACAGGCGCTGCCTCTCGTTTCCGCAATCGGCGCCCTCGCAGATCCATACCACCGCACACTCCGAGCTGCTGGATGGCAACCATGACGCTCTTCACCTTTCCGGGCTTCGAAACACTCGCAGAGCCGCTGCATCCGTATCTGCAACAGCGAGAGTTTCAGATTCGCCGGTTCGCAAACGGCGAAATCTTTGTCACCATCGCCACGCCATTCGATCTCTCCCACTGCATCCTGCTCGGCTCCATCACGCCGCCGGATGAAAACCTGCTTTCTCTGGCATTGCTGGCGCACACGCTCAAGAAAGACGGCTGCAAGAGGATCACTGCGCTCATTCCCTACCTCGCCTATAGCCGTCAGGACAAACAGAAAGCCGGCGAGAGTCTCGCCACAGCATGGACGGGTTCAATTCTGCACGCCTCGGGCGTCGACACTGTCATAACTATCGATGTACACAGTGAGCACGACCAGGCGCTCTATCCCATGCCCCTGATGTCTGTTTCACCCGCTGGTGTCTTCGCGGAGGCCGCGCGCAAATTCGGACTCGCGGATGCCACCGTCGTTGCCCCTGATCACGGCGCACTCCAGCGCTGTCGCGCTCTCAACAATGCACTGGGACGCGCCGGCGTCGAGGTTCCCTACCTGAGCAAGCGCCGCGACCCGTCCGGCGTAAAGCATCTTGAATTTTGCGGTCAAGCGACGCCGCGCGTTCTCATCCTCGATGACATCCTCGATACCGGCGCTACACTCACCTCCGCCTGCGAAATGATCCTCCGCAACGGCGCCAAAGAAATCGTCGTCATGGTCACACACGGCCTTTTCACCGGCTCAGATTGGGCCCGCCTCTGGTCGCTCGGCGTATCCCGCATCTTCTGCGCCGACACGGTCCCGCTTCCCGGAAGCATCCTCGAGGACCCGCGTATCACCGTACTTCCGGTCGGCAGCCTGCTCCGCGAAGGCTTGTAGCCGGCTCCCATCGCCGCGCACTCTACCGTGAACAACAGGCCCTACGCCGCACCCTCAAACGACAATGCCACCGCACCCTCTGCCCGCTCGATGCGCACCAACTTCGGCGACCCTTTTGCGTTCGTCATGTAGGTCAACCGTCTCGGCCCCGTAATGTTGAGCAGATAGTCCGTCGGCTTCCGGTCAAGCTGCACTGAGATGGCTGCGACCTTGTTCTCCAGCACGTGCGCTTCAAGCCTCACCAGCGGCAATCTCCGCGCTGCAACCGGAAATCCAGGGTGCCCATCCGTGAACGAAATCGTCGTGGTAATCCCCGCATAATGCCGCGTGAACCACTTGCAGAACAAAGTCCAGCTGGCCAGCGGTACTTCGTGTCCATCCACCGACTGGCGCGCGCCTTTTCCAAAGAGTTCTGCCCATTCTTCATCCAGCCCACCGAGCAGGGAGCCGCCCTGAAACGACAGCTCCGACGAACCATGATTCTCGTAACCTGCGGCGCCGCGTTCGCCTTGTCCCCATTCCAACTGCCCGCGAATCGGCGCGTCGCTCTCCGGCAATGGACCCGATACCGGATAAACTCCCGAGCGGCCTACCTCGTCGCGTAACCGCTTTTCCTGTGTCGTGCCCTTCTTTGCACTGCTCGATTTCATCTTGCACCTCCACGCGGGGAGAACCAAGCCAGGTCGTCCTCAAGCTGACGAGCATATTCTGGGCAATTTCGTGCGCCATCGAATGTGCATTGCATCACACCTTCATCTCAGCGCCCGAATCTCCCCATCCACTCCGTTTCACCCTTCACATGGCCGCGCATCGCGCCCTCCAGCTCCGCATGGGACGCGCCCGCCTTGAGCTTCAGCATTGTGTCCAGTGCATAGAGATGGAAGAAATACCGATGCGTCTGCCCGCGCGGTGGACACGGCCCGCCAAAGCCGATTTTTCCAAAGCTGTTCCGCCCCTGCAGCATGCCGCCGGGCAGTTCGCCCGTCGGCGCTACATCTTCCCAGATGCCTCCGGCGTGACCAGGTATGTTGTAAACCATCCAGTGAAACCACGTGCCGCCCGGCGCATCCGGATCATCGGCAATCAGCACCAGGCTCTTCGTGCCAGCGGGTGGCGCACTCCAACTCAGCGGCGGAGATACATCTGCTCCACTGCACGTGTACTTCGTCGGAATCGTCTCTCCCTGGGCGAACGCTGTCGTTGAAACACAAAACGCCATCCCGCCTCCTTGCTCCGTCGAAGCAGTGTACGGTGACACCTCACGCTCCGCAACCACCGCTCCGCTATCATGCATGCGGGCGCTCACGCCGTCAGTGGCGGACAGGCTTACCCAGCTTGCTCTCGACTGAATCCACTGCCCCTTCCAGCCGTCCGACCCGCCCATCGTAATCGTCCGCATGCATGATCGTGATCACGCGATCCGTCTTCATCCGCATTTGCTGGTGGCACTTCTTCGCTACGTCCATCACCCGGTCCCACTCCCCTTCCAGAATCGTCCCTTCGGCTGTCAGTTGATAATCAACCCCGCTCGCGTCAATGATCTTCACCAGCTCAGCAATATCGCCGCTCATCGAGCGTCCGCGTCCCAGTGGAATAACGTTGAGTTCCAGCAGCATCTCACCCTCCTTGCGTGTCCTAGCCGTTTGTCCTTTGACTCCGCGCCTGACTATTTATCCGTGCGTAACAGGCAACAGGCACGACCGCTCCCGAATCTCTTCCATGCGATCTGCGGGAAACCCATGAATACTCAGCAACTCATCCCAATCGTGAATCTCACCGCCATGACGTTCGCGAAACGCCACGATTTTGCGCGCCATGTCGATCGCAATTCCCGGTAACACCGTCATCTCGTGGCTACTCGCGGTATTCAGATCGATCCTCGCGTCTATCTCCATAAGTCCTATACCCTCCCGCGTTGGTGCGAAGTTCAGTTACGATGCGGCGGGATGCGAGGTGTATAACTCCGACACTGCAACTTCGCGCCCATGTGCATGCGTCTTGCCTTCTTCAAAAATTGATTTCAGGCGCACAAACTCCGTCTCCATCATGCTTCTCGGGTCCAGCCCCAGCAACGTCGCGACCGCATGCCCCGCCAGGCCCGCTGGCGGCACATAGCTCATCCGCAGATGAACCCTCGTATAGCCATCACCCGTCGGATCGATATGAATCACCCCGTGATTTTCAATCACTGAGCCCTCTTCGCTTCGCCACTCGATCAGCTTGCCGGGTCGACGCCGAACGATCGTCGCAGTCCACGTCAAAGGCACCCCAGCAGGCCCCGCGATCTCCCACCGATACCTCTCTTCCCCTTCACGGCGCACGGAACGTACATGCGAAAAGACATTGGAGTAATTCTCCGGATCTGAGAGGAAGGTATACAACTCCTCCGGCGACGCCAAAATTCTCATGGTTTTTTCTATGTGAATCCCCGCGTCTTCGCCCACTCCCGCCATCTCTGCCACACGCCTGTTCCACACCGACCGCGCCAGCAGCAGTACGCCGGCTATCGTCGGCACCGTGCTCATGGTTCCACGCTTTGCCAGGCCGTACATCACCAGGGCCAATCCTGAACTGCCCGCCATCACGCGCTGCGTCGGCGACCACCGATTCCGCCACCCACCCGCGCCGCCTCTGCCACGCCCACCTTGCAACGCCGGTATGCTTCCAGACTCATTGGCTGAATGCAGAAACGCAGAGACTTCCTTCACCCCGGGCACTGCCTTCACAGCCCGAATCAGTCCGTCCAGTTCATAAGTCATCGCCCATCCCGAAAGCTCCACGGTCCCGTCTTTGCACTTCACCTCCATCGCACGCGCATGCGATACGTAGCGGCCAATCACACTCCGCACCCGCTGCTCCAGCACCTCGTCGGAAACCCCTTCCTTCTCAAACCGAAGCATCTTTTCCGTTTCTGCCACAGTCCCTGCAATGCGGTTCGCTGCATCGCGCTGGAAGCGTCCCGAAAATTTCTTCGCTTCATAACCCGCATGCACAAAGCCGTCTTTCACTCGTGCGCGCCTCTGTTTCCCCCGGTCCGGATCAAGCAGATACATCGCAAACGCACCCATCCCTGCCAGCGTCATTGCTGAACGCCACCTGTTCATAACCACCTCCTGCGGAGGATGCCCAAACGAGCAAAAAGATCAGCCGCAACCTCAGCCACTACTCGTTCAGATGCGCACCCTCCCGCGCGCGTTCACAGCTTGTGACCGGAATCACATTGTGCGCTTCCCTCGCTGGGCACAATTTCTCGTAAGTACTTTGTGTGAGTCGGCAGCGTCGCTCGGGTCACTTGTAGCTCCGGCGATTTCTGCGACTCCGCCCGCACAATCTCGCCCTTGCGCGCACATCCCCTCACGCGCGCCATTGAGAGGTGAATATGCTCACTCCCGACCAGCGCATCCTTCCCTTTGAACGCATTGCAATTCTCACTGACCTCGGAGACGACATCGAAAAAACTCTGGAGTACACGACCGCCTTGTGCCGCTGGTACAACTCCGAGTTACTTCTCTTCCATGCAACCGACGGCAATTCGCCAGACGAGCCCAAACAAACGCTCGCCGCACTGCTTGAGAATCCGGCCTGGTGTGATCTTTCCTCGAAAATCATCGTCACCAAGGCCAATATGAGCGATGGCCTCGGCCAACTCGACACCTACAAGCCAGACATCCTCGTCCTCACTACACGCGCCAAACACAACCTGCAAAAGTGGGTGGCGGGCTCTATCACCCAGGAGATCTTCCGCCGAACCCACCGGCCTGTTCTCGTGCTCGGCCCCGCAATCACCTCCCGTGAAAGTGTCACACCCAAACCGTACAGCGGCATCCTCTATGCCACTGATATGTCCGCCGTGTCGGTGATGGCGTTGCATCTCGCAGCCGGAATCGCGCACGACCAGGAAGCACAACTGACAGCCCTCTACGTCGAATCAGACTCCGAAAAGGGATTCACCGCGGATCGCGTCATTGCTGAACAACGCTTGCGCGACTGGATGCAGGACCACATCCGCGGCATGGCCCACGCGATCGAGAAGGCTCGCATCACCGTCGCCTTCGGAGAACCCGCAAAGCACATTCTGGACACCGCCCGGGACCAAAAAGTCGACCTCATCGTGATGGGAGCACATGGCATGGGAGCGATCGCCGGACTCGCAAGCCGCTTCCTCGGTGGCACCGCCTACGAAGTTTGCTGCAAGTCGAGGTGCCCGCTGCTGATTGTCCCCGAGCCTCACTGACCAGCCTGCCCCTCGACGTTTCCAGGCCCGCACTCGTCTGCGGGCCTTCACGCCGCGCGCTTGCGCGGATAGCGGATGGGGCGAACCTCCCTCAGAAAAATCCGCGCCGTTACAGGGCCGATGTGCTTGATCTCCTGAAGTTTCCGTGACAACTCCGTCGCCGTCCCCGCCTGGCTTATCAGGCTTGAGATGCTTCCATAGGTGCGCTTCAACTCACTGCACACTTCCAGCAGTTTTGTCGCAGTGGAAAAGTCATACCGCACATAATGTGCGCGATCCAGCAACAGAACCAGCTTGTCCCACCCGGCGCTCAGAATCGCGTCGGGGCTCGTCAATCCTGCTTCGGTCAATTCCCGATAGGCCTGCTCGGCGATCTCCGTCTGGATCGGTTTCCCAAACAGCAGGCATGCCAGAAGCCACTTGAACAATTCCGTCTCCCGGCCCGACGCAAGATCAATCGACAGCGCCCGTGCCTCATTCCGAGCCGCCTTCGCCATTATCCCGCTTTCTTTCTCTCTTGAAGAGCCCTTGTAGTCAGCGTATGCCTCTTCATGCGCGAACCTTGCCGGCTCACCATCCGCACGCTGCTGGCCTGCGGACCCTTTTCGCCCGCCTCCTCCGCAAATGTGACTGTGGTCCCAGGCTTCAAGTCGTCGAACGCGTCATTCAGGACGCTCTCCCTGTGGAAGTAAATCTCCCTTCCCTCCGGCGTCATCAGAAATCCATAGCCCTGATCCTCAAACACCTGCGTGACGTTCGCCGTCCCCGGCGCTATCAACCGCTTTGTGTCGCCGCGCTGCTTCCGTGCATAATCCTGCAGTTGCCGCCGTGCAGCCTTGAAGGCATCGCGGACAGCCCGGTGTAGAATCTGCCGCTCCCTCCGCACTTCCATGCCCTTGCGAATCTGCGCCTGCTCCATCTGCCGCGCCATCCCGCCCAGGCTCGGCTCGCTCTGCACCACAATCTCCCCGCCCGGCACCGTCAAATCAATCCGCACATTCCACAAATTTCCGCTGTGGCGGCCGCTCTCGTGTTCTACCTTCACGCGGCACCCCATGATCCGCGGATAATATCGTTCCAGCTTGGCAGCCTCCGATCGAATCAGCTCTTCAATATCAGGAATCACCTCCGCATGGTGAAAGGCGATTTGTAGAGGAACAGGAATCGTTCCGGAAATCTTTTCCATGACTTTCCTCCTACTTTCCTGGACATCGTTGCCGAGCAAGAGGATGTACAGATGTCCTGATTTGATTCTCCGCTCGCTCCCCGCCCGCAAATGTGCGATGCGTCACCCCACACTCCGTTTTGCACAGACCTACCATCACAACCACCCCCGCCGCAGCGTTTACCATCAACATGGATCACCCATGACGGACAAGAAATCTCTTCCCCCTGCTACCCTTGCCCACATCGCCCAAACCCTGAAGCTTCCTCTCCGCGGCATCGTCGCTGTCATCGAACTCCTCGACGACGGCGGCACAGTCCCCTTCATCGCTCGCTACCGCAAAGAAGCCACCGGCAATCTCGACGAAGTCCAGATCCTCGCCATCTCCGAGCAACTCGCCTACTTCCGCGAGCTCGAAGACCGGCGCGCTACCGTCCTCGCGTCCATCGCCGAGCAGGGCAAGCTCACTGACGAGCTCAAGACCCGCATCGAAACCGTCCTCGAAAAAACCGAGCTCGAAGATCTCTATCTCCCCTACAAACCCAGGCGCCGCACCAAGGCCACCATCGCCCGCGAAAGAGGCCTCGAACCGCTCGCCGCATACCTCTGGGCGCAGCAGCCCGCAGAAGAATCCCTCAACACCCTCGCGCCTAAATTCGTTAGTGAAGAGAACGGCGTTCCTACCATCGACGAAGCCCTTGAAGGCGCGCGCCACATCGTCGCCGAATGGATCAGTGAAGACGCTGACCTCCGCAAAATCCTCCGCCAGTTTGTCTTTGACGAAGGCGTCGTCGTCAGCCGCAAAGTCACTGACGCCGTCGATGAGCAGGAAAAGTTCCGCATGTACTACGAGTACCGCGAGCCTGCCAAAGCCATCCCTTCCCATCGCATGCTCGCCATTCGCCGCGGCGAAGACGAAAAGGTTCTCTACTTCCTCATTGAAGTCGAACCCGAGCGCGCACTCGCGCTCATGCGCCGCCACATCCTCCGCCAGCCCGGCGACTGGACACCCCAGCTCGAGCTCGCCATCGACGACGCATGGAAGCGTCTCCTCAACGCGTCCATCCAGGGCGAAATCCGCCTCGAACTCAAGCGCCGCTCCGACACTGAGGCCATCCAGGTCTTCCGCGACAACCTCTACCACATACTCCTCGCACCACCCGCCGGCCCCATCTCCGTCCTCGGTATCGACCCCGGCCTTCGCACCGGCTGCAAGGTCGCCGTTGTCGACCAGACCGGCAAGCTCCTCGCGCACGACGTCCTCTACCTCCACACCTCCAAACACGGCACAGACGAAGCCTCTGCAAAACTCGAATCCCTGCTCAAAAAGCACACCGTCCGCGCCATCGCCATCGGCAACGGCACCGCCTCTCGCGAAACCGACGCTTTCGTCCGCAACTTCCTTCGTGACAAAGGCATCGCAGACATCTTCTCCGTCACCGTCAGCGAGGCTGGAGCCAGCGTCTACTCCGCATCTGAAGTCGCACGCCAGGAATTCCCCGACCTCGACCTCACCGTGCGCGGAGCCATCTCCATCGCCCGCCGCCTCCAGGACCCACTCTCTGAACTTGTCAAGGTCGATCCCAAATCCATCGGCGTCGGCCAATACCAGCACGACGTAGACCAGCGCCAGCTCGCCGAATCCCTCGAACAGGTCGTCGAAAGCTGCGTCAACCGCGTCGGCGTCGACCTCAACACCGCCTCCTGGACCCTCCTCCGCCACGTCGCCGGAATCTCTGAGCGCACCGCACTCAACATCGTCACCCACCGCAATCAGAACGGCAGCTTCCGCTCCCGCATGCAGGTGCTCGACGTCCCCGGTATTGGTCCCAAGACCTTCGAGCAGGCCGCCGGCTTCCTCCGCATTCGCAACGGCGACAATCCCCTCGACATGACCGCCGTCCACCCCGAGTCCTATCCCGTCGTCGAGCAGATCGCAGGCTCGCTCAGCACTTCCATCGAAGAAATCATCCGCCAGCCGCAACTCCTAGAAAAAGTCGACCGCAGCCAGCTCAGCGCCGGCGCCTACACCCTCGATGACATCCTCGCCGAGCTCCGCAAGCCCGGCCGCGACCCGCGCGACAAATTCGTCGCACCTTCCTTCGATGAAGGCGTTCACACCCTCGAAGACGTTCAGCCCGGCATGACTCTCGAGGGCGTCGTCACCAACGTCACCAAGTTCGGCGCATTCGTTGACATTGGCGTTCACCAGGACGGCCTCGTCCACATCAGCGAGCTCTCCAACCGCTTCATTAAAGACCCCTCCGAAGCCGTCAAAGCCGGCCAGATCGTCAAGGTCAAAGTCCTCACCGTCGACGCCAAATCCCGCCGTATCGGCCTCTCCATCAAGGCACTCATGCCCCCCGCATCGCACCCAACCTCGAATTCAACTCCGCGCAGGCAAAAGACCCCACCCCCATCCCCACAGGACAAGCTCGCCGCTCTCTCTTCCAAGTGGCGCACCCGCGCCTAACAAACCGCCTCAGGGGTCCCACACTTTCTCCTCGTGCTTTTCGAGGAGAAAGTGTAGGCCGGATGCCGGATAACAATGTCATTCTGAGGCTAAGCCAAAAAATCCCGGTAATGCGTAGAGCCCCGACACCGTCCTGAGCTTCTCCCAGAACCCCAGCCCCATGGCGTATCATGGGCCGCGAGGTGAAATCCAGAATACGTTTTCACCCCCACGAAGTTCGCCCTCAAGGAACCGCCATGACAAAACTGCTGACCCTCCTCGCCGCAATCCCCCTTTGCATTCTGCCCATCACCCTCTCCGCTCAGCAGCCCGTCCAGATTCATGTCCACCTCAATCAGCCCACCGGCACGCTCAAACCCGTCTGGACTTACATCGGCCATGACGAGCCTAACTACACTTACTCGCCGGAAGGTCGCGCGCTCCTCAATCAGCTCGGCCATCTCAGCCCCTACGGCTTTCACGACCGCACCCACAACCTCCTCACCACCGGTAACGGCGCGCCCGCGCTCAAATGGGGTTCCACCAACGCCTACACCCAAAATGCCGCCGGCCACCCTGTCTACAACTGGAAAATCCTCGACCACATCTTCGACACCTACAAAGCCACCGGCATCACTCCCTATGTAGAAATCGGCTTCATGCCCAGGGCGCTCTCCACGCATCCCCATCCCTACCGCCATCACTGGCCCAAAGGACCGCTCTTCACCGGATGGTCGTATCCGCCCAACAATTACACCAGGTGGTCCAATCTTGTAGAGCACTGGGTCCGTCACTCCATCTCGCGCTACGGTCGCGACAACGTCCAGCGCTGGGACTGGGAAGTCTGGAACGAACCCGACATCGGCTACTGGCACGGCACTGAGGCGCAGTACGAAGAGCTCTATGATTACTCGGCTGCCGCCGTCAAACGTGCCCTGCCCAGCGCAAACGTCGGCGGACCGGCCACCACCGGTCCCGACTGGCCGCACGCCGCCGCATATCTCCGCGCCTTTCTCACCCACTGCGTCAGCGGCAAAAACTACGCCACTGGCAAAACCGGCTCCCCGCTCGACTTCATCTCCTTCCACGCCAAGGGCCGCACCCGCATGGTCGACGGCCACGCCCAGATGGATCTCGGCCACCAGCTCCAGGACATCGCACACGGCTTCGCCATCGTGTCCAGCTTCCCCACCCTCCGTCATCTTCCCATTGTCATCAGCGAGTCTGACCCCGAAGGCTGCGCTGCCTGCGCCGCCAGCCTCCATCCTGAGAACCAATACCGCGACTCTCCGCAGTACGCCAGTTACGAAGCCGAGCTCCTCACCCGCACGCTCGCCCTCGCCGCAAAGTATCACGTGAACCTGCAGGGATATGTAACCTGGGCATTTACATTTCCTGGCCACCCCTGGTTTTACGGCTATCGCTCGCTCATGACCCACGGCGTGGACAAGCCCGTCCTCAACGCCTTCCGCATCTTTGGCATGCTCCAGAAAACCCGCATCGCCGCCACCAGCACCGGTGAGCTCAGCCTCAACGACCTCCTGCAAAACAGCGTCCGCACCCAGCCAGACGTCGGCGTGATCGCCACTCGCGGCTCCCACACCGCGAGCATTCTTGTCTGGAACTACGACGACAACTCCACCGCCTCACCACCGGCGCCTGTCACCATCCAGATCGACGGCCTGCCCCGCAACGTCGCCCGCGTCCTCGCCACGCAGTTCCGCATCGACGACCACCACAGCGACGCTTACACCGCCTGGAAATCCATGGGCTCACCCCAGCACCCCACCGCTGCGCAAATCCACCAGCTCAAGGCCGCAGGCCAGCTTCAGCTCTTCACCTCGCCGCGGTGGCTCGACACCCACTCCGGCCAGCTCACGCTCTCCCTCACCCTGCCCCGCCAGGCCATGTCCCTCATCCGCCTCCACTGGCGCTCCGAATAACCCCAAAAGAGAATCGCAGCTGTCCTAAAATTCAGACCAACTGCGATTCTCACCTTAATTTGTAGCGATATGAGTTTCTAATACCGCGGCGCTGGCTCCTGCCCCGGCTTAAACCACTTTCCAGGATCCCGGTTCCAGTCCGGCGGCTGCTCGTGCAGCATATTCTTCACAAAAAAGTCCTCCAGCTTCCGCTGCACGTAGGCGTGCGCGATCCCCACGCCGTGATCCCCATTTGGAACCTCCAGCAGGCTGAAGTTCTTGTTTGCCGTGATCAGCGCATTCACCACCTGCAGCGTCGACGACGGATCCACGTTGTGATCCATCCCGCCGAAAAACAGCAGCAGCTTGCCCTTCAGCCGGTATGCATTCGCCACGTCCGACGAAGCCGCATACTGCGGACCCACCGGCCAGCCCATCCACAGTTCGTTCCACCAGACCTTGTCCATCCGGTTGTCGTAGCATCCGCTGTTCGCCACCCCCACCGTGTAGAAGTCCGGATGAAACAGCAGCGCGCTCAGCGTGCTCTGCCCGCCTGCCGAAACACCAAAGATCCCCACCCCGTGCGAAATGTCATACCACGGAAACTTCTTCGCCGCCGCCTTGTGCCACAGTATCCGATCCGGAAATCCGCTGTCCTTCAGGTTCTTCCAGATCACATCCTGGAAGGCCTTCCCGCGATTATTCGTTCCCATCCCATCTATCTGCACCACCACAAATCCCAGCGCGGTCAGCGGCTCAAAGCGCGTCGTAAACGACTTCGGAACAAATGAACCCTGCGGCCCCGCATAAATATCCTCCACCACCGGATACTTCTTCTGCGGATCAAAGTTCAGCGGCTTGTAGATCAGCCCCCATATCTGCGTCTTCCCATCCCTGCCCGCCGTGTGAAACACCATCGGCGGCTTCCACCCTGCCGCGACTAACTTACTGATATCCCCATGCTCCAGGTGCATCAGCACCTGGTTGCCCGCTGTCCGCTTCAGCACCATCGTCGGCGCCTCGCTCACCGTCGACCACGAATCGACGTAATACTTCCCGTCCTTCGAAAACTCAACCTGGTGATTCCCCGGCTCCGGAGTCAGAGGCGTCATCCCCGTCCCGTCAAAGTTGATTCGGTACTCGTGCACAAAGTACGGGTCCACGTTCGGATTCACTCCGCTGGCCTCGAAATAAATCTGCCGCTTCGCAACATCGACGTAATTCACATCGCGTACGACCCACGGCCCGCTGGTGATCCTGTTTTCCAGTGCGCCTGTCATCCCGTTGTACAGGTACAGGTGCGGCCAGCCATCCGCCTCTGACATCCAGATAATTTCCTTGCCGTCATTTACGTCATAACGGTAAGTCCATCCAGTGTCATACTGGTTCCCCGTCAACCCCTCGTAATCGATAAACGTCTTGCTCGTTTCATTGATCAGGACCCGCGCCTTGCCCGTTGTCGCGTTCACTTCAATCACGCGATACACTTGGTGCCCGCGCTGGTTGTACTCAAACGTGAAGCCGCGGCTGTCCTTCCACCACTTCATCCTCGACAGATTGAACGGATTAGGAAACAGCGCATTGTCAATCGGAATTTCCTTCCGCTCCACCACATGAAACAGCACCGGCTGCTGCAAGTCCAGCACATCACCTGGCTTCACGTATTCGATGGACGAGAGCTTCGGCTGCAGTTGGTCCGGCGGTGCCGCCTGCACGTAATAAACCCGCCTGTGAAAGCCCGGTCGAATCCGAAACGCCGCCAGGTCCTCCGAATTCGGCGACCACCTCAGCGATGGGAAATAGTAAAAATTCCCCTGCGACCCATCCGTGCTCAGCGCAACCGCGTGTTTACTCCCCTTTTGCCTCACATAGACGTTGAAGTTCTGGATAAACGCTTCCCACTTCCCGTTCGGTGAGGTCACCACATCTGACGGATCGTTCTTCGGCGAAAGCCACTGCGGCTCCTGCCACCACTGCACGTCCGGCCCCGTCCGTTTGCATACGTACTTTTCTAAGTCACATTCCCAGCGCGACTGGTCTGCGGCAAACAGAATGCTTTTTTGATCTTTGCCATAGCGGAACTCCTCAAACGGTAGCTTCAGAGCCGTCACCGTCTCGCCGCTCGCCTTGTTGTAAGCCATCGCCAGTTTTGCCTGGTCAAATGCCGGACCGCGTGTCTCGGCCCTTGCATTCACCAGCACAAATGCGTAACCGCCGTTCACGCTCTTGCGGTACCAGAAGCTGTCCGTGTCTCCGATCCAGACCGCCTTGCCCGGAACATTCACCGTCAGGCTGCTGTACAGCTTCCCAAGCGTCGCTGCCTTTTCATATTCGGCGCGCAGTGTCTGGCCGAAACCTGCAACCGGAAAAATTGCCGCTGGCAGTACAAAAACCATCAGGTATCGATATAGCTTCCGCATTCGCTTCTCCTCACTCGGGCATACTGGACTTTGCGCGCGCAACCGGTATAGCGGGCAGTGGATTGCATACAATTTGTAGCGTATGATTGTGTACGATCCAACCTGGGGCGATGTCAAGTCGGAATCATGAAATTGCCTTCATTTCTCCGGCAAATGCCCAAAAATAAATGCGGCTGACTCAGCCGCATCTCGTGTACATTGCCTCAAACAAAGCGTCTACCAGGTGCCGCGTTCTCCAAACAGGTCGATCACCTTCCCCAGGCGCTGAGAGCCATTGCTCCAGTTCAACTGCAATGCCGCCTCCACGCGATCCGGGTCCCCTTCCTGGATCGCGTCAATAATCTCCTCGTGTTCTGTCACGCTGTTGTGCAGATCGTTGATGATCGAGCTGGCATAAAGCCGCCAATACCGCTCCGTCTGCGGCTTCACGGCGTTATATAGCGCCATCAGGCGTGGCCCCGCGCTGGCCTTCACCACCGTCGAGTGAAACGTCGTGTCCAGATCGAAAATATCTCCAGCCCTGCCTGTCTGGTCACGGCTGATCGACTTCAGCCCGGTATTCAGCTTCCTGAGCTGGCGCACAATCTCCATGCGCTTCTCCTTGGGCAACTGCGCCGTCCGCCTCCCGGCAAGTCCCTCCAGATGACCAACAATCGCGTACAGCTCCGACGAATCTTCCTTCGTCAAAGGCGCCACAATCATCCGTGATTTGCTCACGTTCTTCTGCTCAATCACGTACCCTTCGCGCTGCAGCCACTGCAGCGCTCCGCGCACCGGAGTCCGGCTCATCCCCAGCCGCTGCGCCAGATCAGCCTCCACAATCCACATGCCCGGTGAAAGCTTCCCATGCACAATCAGCTCCCGAACCTGCTGAAAGGCAGTCTGTAACCCCGCCCCATGCTGAGCAGCCGCCTTCTTTGCATGCGGCTTACGACCCGTTTTCGAAGTCACATTCGCCATATTGTTATCAACCTAAGTGTATGTACTATGGTTGCCGCTGTGAAGTATATTCGCTCCTGTCCGGACTCCGCACCGGAAACATCCACCTCATGCCCCCGTCTTAACAGTTCCACGATGAACTGATAATCTAAAGACAAGAATGTATCCAATGTGGTAGACATAATTCGGGGCCAAGCTTGCTAATGTCCGTTCTGCATCGTATTCAGGCCATCGATTCGCACACCGCTGGCGAACCCACGCGGCTCGTCATCGCTGGCGCTCCGGAATTGGGCGATGGATCTCTCGCCGAAAGGCTTGACCGCCTCCGTACTCAGTTCGACGACTTCCGCTCCGCCGTCGTCAATGAGCCGCGCGGCTCCGATGTCATCGTGGGCGGCATGCTCTGCGAGCCCCAGGATCCCCGCTGCGACATCGGCGTCATCTTCTTCAACAACGTCGGCTATCTCGGTATGTGCGGCCACGGAACCATCGGCGTCGTCGCCACCCTTGCCTGGCTCGGCAAAATTCAGCCAGGCGAGCACTGGATCGACACCCCTGTCGGCGCCGTCAAAACCACCCTCCACCCCAGCGGCGCGGTCACTGTCACAAATGTCCGCAGCTACCGCGCCGCACAGCACGTTCCCATCGAGGTTCCCGGATACGGCATCGTCACTGGTGACATCGCCTGGGGCGGCAATTGGTTCTATCTTGTCGACCACCACAACCAGCAACTCGACCTCCAGCATGTCGAGAGCCTCACCGAATTCACCTGGGCCATCCGTCAGGCCCTTGAATCGCAGGGCATCTGCGGAGACGACGGCAAGATCATCGATCACATCGAAATCTTCGCTCCACCAGTCAGCCCTCAGGCCGACAGCCGCAACTTTGTACTCTGCCCCGGCAAAGCCTATGACCGGTCACCCTGCGGCACCGGCACCTCTGCCAAAATGGCATGCCTCTACGCCGACGGCAAACTCAGTCCCGGCGAGCTCTGGCGCCAGGAAGGCATTCTCGGCAGCATCTTTCAAGGCTGCATCGAGGTCCGTGACGACGGCGTCTATCCCAGCATCACCGGCAACGCATACATCACGGCCGAAACCACACTCATCCTCGACTCCACCGATCCATTCGTCGCCGGAATCCGCACATGAGCTCCAATTGCGACGCAATTGTTCTCGGTGCCGGTATCGTCGGAGCAGCCTGCGCCATGGAACTGGCCCACGCCGGCATGTCCGTCACAGTGGTCGAGCCCGGCGTCGTCGGCGGAGGAGCAACCGCCGCCGGCATGGGTCACATCGTCGTCATGGATGATTCGCCCGCGCAGCTCGCGTTCACCCATTACTCCCAGCAGCTCTGGCATGTCCTCGCACCGCAGCTTCCACCTGCAGCCGAATATGAAACGCCCGGAACCATCTGGGTCGCGGCTGACGAGGTCGAAATGCAGGAGGTCGCGCGCAAGCAATCCATTTACGTGACGCGCGGCCTGCCAGTTCGCGTCCTGGATTCGCATGCCCTGCTGCATGAAGAACCGCATCTCCGCCCCGGCCTGGCAGGCGGACTCCTCGTCTCCTCTGACGCAGTCCTCTATCCCCCCGTTGCCGCGGATTATTTGTTGCAACAAGCTCTTTCTTCCGGTGCTTCCCTCATCCGCCAGGCTGCCTTGCAGGCCGGTGAAGGCAAAGCTTGTCTTGCCAACGGAGACATACTCTCCTCACCGCGCATCATCAACGCGCTCGGGGCCGCAGCCCCATCCCTCGCCCCGGGGCTGCCGGTCCACCCGCGCAAAGGTCATCTCGTCATCACGGACCGCGCACCCGGCTTCGTCCGTCATCAACTCGTCGAACTTGGCTACGTCCGCAGCGCAGGCTCCGGCACGGCAGATTCAGTCGCCTTCAACGTGCAACCGCGCAAAACCGGACAGGTCCTCATTGGCTCATCGCGGCAATACAACGCACACGACAAATCTGTCGACCACCAAATCCTCCAGCGCATGATGCAGCAGACTCGGCGCTATATGCCTGGCATCGACAAACTCTCCGTCCTGCGCACCTGGACCGGCTTCCGCGCCGCCACGCCGGACAAGCTGCCCCTCATCGGACCACATCCCGCCGATCCCACGCTCTTTCTCGCTACTGGACACGAGGGCCTCGGCATCACCACCGCGCTTGCCACCGGCAAATTGATCCGTCACATCCTCACCGGCTCGGGGTCCGAAATCCCCGTCGAACCCTACTTGCCCGCCCGCGCATTTCATCCCACAACGGAGACTGCGCATGCCTGACGCCATCACGATCACGGTCAACGGCGCTCCGGTGCAAGTTCCCTCCGGCGTCACTGTCGCCGTCGCGCTCACTCTTCTGAACGAACCATGCCGCACCTCCGTGACCGGCCAGCCGCGCGGACCGCTCTGTGCCATGGGCATCTGTTACGAGTGCCGAGTCACCATCGACCGCATTTCCAACCGGCTCGCATGCCAGACCCTCTGTGTGCCCGGAATGGAGGTGAGCACACATGCGTAACCGTAACGAGTACACTTACGATGTCCTCGTCATCGGCGGCGGACCTGCCGGCATCGCGGCCGCCTGTGCTGCCGCCCCTCATGCCCGCGTCGCCATCGTCGATGAAAATCCCGCCCTCGGCGGCCAGATCTGGCGCAACAGCTTCCCCGCTCGGCAGTCCCATCCGTCTGGACCATGGCACAACCGGCTTCAACAAACCCAGGCCACGCGCCTCCACGGCCTCCGCGTCTTCGACGCTCCAGCTTTCAACACCCTCCACGCTGAGGCTCCCGACGGCCTCCACATCCTGCGCTACAACAAACTCATCCTCGCCACCGGTGCCCGCGAGCGTTTCCTGCCATTCCCCGGTTGGACTCTGCGCAATGTCACCGGTGCGGGCGGCTTGCAGGCGATGGTCAAGTCCGGCCTGCCCGTCGCTGGCAAGCGTATCGTCCTCGCCGGCAGTGGTCCGCTTCTACTTGCCGTCGCCGCTTTCCTCAAGAGCCATGGGGCCCAGGTCGTCGCCGTCTGCGAACAGGCGCCGCCCCGCCAGCTTGCTCATTTTGCAACATCGATTGTTGCATACCCTTCGAAAATCTCTCAGGCCGTGCAATATCGCACGCAGCTTGCCGCTGTGCCTTATCGCATCGGCTGGTGGCCCGTCACGGCTCACGGCAAGTCCCAGGTCGAATCCGTCACGCTCACCAACGGAGCGCGCCGTCTCACGCTCGACTGTGACTTCCTCGCCTGCGGCTTCCATCTCGTTCCCAACACGGAGTTGCCCGCGCTTCTCGGCTGCTCGCTCCACAACGGTTTTGTCGCGGTCGACTCCTTGCAGCAGGCCTCCGTACCCAACGTATTCTGTGCCGGGGAAATCACCGGCATAGGCGGACTCGACAAGTCACTCATCGAAGGCTCCATCGCCGGATATGCCAGCACCGGCCAGAACTCCCCAGCTCGGAAGCTTTTCGCCAAACGCAACAAGGCCCTGGGTTTTGCTGCCGCGATGGAGCGCGCATTCGCTCCGCGCCCCGAATTGCGCCGCCTGCCTGCGCCCCAGACAACTGTCTGCCGCTGCGAAGATGTCGCTCACGAACTCCTGCAACAACACGATTCCTGGCGCAGCGCCAAGCTCCACACTCGCTGCGGGATGGGCCCCTGCCAGGGCCGGGTATGCGGCGCTGCAACTGAATTTCTTTATGGCTGGCCCGGTGAGTCCATCCGCCCGCCGATATTGCCGGTGCGCTTTGATACGCTTGCCGAGGCGGAGAAGCCCACGGCGCAACATTGAATTTCGCCCTCGATAAGGAGAACCAATCATGCAATGGAAAGGCGTCATGCCCGCCATGACCACCTGCTTCGATAACCATATGCGCGTGGACCACGAGTTCATGAGCAGACACGCCAACTGGATGGTCGACAGTGGATGTAGCGGCCTTATCATGCTCGGCTCGCTTGGCGAAGCCGCGACCCTGACTACAGAAGAAAAACTCGCCATTCTCCGCAACATGGTGCAGACCGTCGGCAGCCGTGTTCCCGTGGTCGCCGCAATCTCGTCACTCTCCACCCACGAATCCGTCAGCCTCGCCAAAGCAGCCCACGACGCGGGCTGCAGCGGGCTCATGGTCCTGCCGCCTTATGTCTACAAAGGCGACTGGCGCGAGATGAAAACCTATCTCAGCGAGGTATTCCAGGCCACGCCGCTTTCCTGCATGCTTTACAACAATCCTGTCTCCTACGGCACCGATTTTCTGCCCGGACACATCGCCGAACTCGCCGCCGAACACGCGAACCTTCACGCCGTCAAGGAATCCAGCACCGACGTTCGCCGCATCACCGCCATTCGCGCCCTGACGGACACGCTCTCCATCTTCGTCGGCGTCGATGACGCCATCGTCGAAGGCATCTATGCCGGCGCCGTGGGTTGGGTTGCGGGCCTCGTCAATGCATTCCCCGCTGAATCCGTCGAGCTCTTCAACCTCGCCTCGCACGGCGACAAGACCGCGGCCTTTGCCCTTTACCGCTGGTTCCTGCCGCTCCTGCGCATGGACACCGTGCCAAAATTCATCCAGCTCATCAAATTTGTGCAGGAAGAAGTCGGCATGGGCAGCGCCCGTGTACGTGGCCCTCGTCTCGAACTCGCAGGCACCGAACTCGAAGAGGCCCGCGCCATCGTGCAGCACGCTCTCGCAAACCGGCCCTCCCGAAAGGCCTGACGCCGCATCCTAAAGAGGAAATGCCCATGCTACAAGGACTCTCCATCATCGGCTCGGCCCCGCAACCGGGTTCAGGCGAGACATTCTCGGCCGTCAATCCGGCCACCGGCGAGCGCCTCACGCCGCTCTTTCACTCCGCCGCGCTGGACGACGTCAGACAGGCCGCAAATCTCGCCGCCGAGGCTTTCGTCACATACGGCAAGCTGCCCGGCGCGCAAAAAGGGCACTTCCTGCGCACCATCGCATCCAGCCTGGAAGGCGTTTCCGAAGAACTGGTCGCGCGCGCGCATCTGGAATCCGGCCTGCCCATCAAGCGCCTTCAGGGCGAGCTCGCCCGCACCGCCAACCAGCTCCGCCTCTTTGCACAAATGGTCGAAGAAGGCTCCTGGGTGCAGGCCCGCATCGACCCCGCGCTGCCGGAGCGCAAGCCGCTTCCGCGCTCTGACATCCGGTCCATGCTGCGCCCCCTCGGCCCGGTCGTCGTCTTCGGCGCCAGCAACTTCCCACTCGCTTTCTCTGTCGCTGGCGGAGACACCGCCTCCGCGCTCGCCGCTGGCAACCCCGTCATCGTCAAGGCCCATCCCGCTCATCCCGGCGCCAGCGAACTCGTCGGCCACGCCATCGTTCGCTCGGCAGTCAGCTGCGGCCTGCCGCCCGGCGTCTTCGCGTTGCTTTTTGATGCCGGCACGCAAGTCGCCGCCGCCCTCGTACAGCATCCCGCCGTCAAAGCTGTCGGCTTCACCGGATCCCTCCGCGCCGGCCGCGCGCTCATGGATCTCGCCGCCGCACGGCCCGACCCCATCCCCTGCTTCACTGAAATGAGCAGCACAAATCCACTTGTCGTGCTGCCCCAGGCTCTTGCCTCACGCGGAGCAGCCATCGCCGCCGGCCTCTTCGATTCCTTCACACTCGGCGTCGGACAGTTCTGCACCAAACCCGGCCTCGTTTTCCTCCCGGCCAACTCTGACGGCGATGCATTCGCGCAGGAGTTACAGATCCGCACCCGTCAGGGCGCCAGCGCCATCATGCTCACGGAAGGCATCTGCGGCAACTTCCGCGCCGGCCTTACCCAGCGCAAAACGCACTCCCGCATCCAGATCCTCGCCGAAGCTCCCATCACAGACGAGTCCGGCTATCGTGCCGTTCCCGCTCTCCTGCAAACCACCGGCGAAGCCCTCCTCGAGCATCCCGAGCTCGCACACGAACTCTTCGGCCCCACCACACTTCTGGTGCGCTACGCCGACCGCGCTCAGCTTCTTGCCCTCGCTCACGCACTTGAGGGCCAGCTCACGGCATCTCTTCACGGCACTGAGGCCGATCTCGCCGCCTTCGCCGATCTTGTCGACTCGCTCCAGCAAAAAGCCGGACGCATCATCTTCAACGGCTTTCCCACCGGCGTCGAAGTCTGCCATGCCATGGTCCACGGCGGGCCCTACCCCGCAACCTCAGATAGCCGCTTCACTTCCGTCGGTAGCCAGGCCATATTCCGCTTCGCGCGCCCGGTCTGCTATCAGGACTTTCCACAAGCCGCCCTTCCTGAAGAACTCAAAGATGCCAATCCCCTTGGCATCTGGCGCCTCGTCGACGGCTCCTTCACACGCGACGCCGTCTCGTCCTGAAAATCACTCACCCCCGCCCTTGCCCGGACTCATCCTCCGGGCGACGCGGCCTCTTCCCGGCGCCATCGTCGCCCATGCACCCCAGAATCCCGCCATTCCTTCATTTCATTGCTGAAGATTGGATGTAATTTGGTGTACAATTCGCCCACGCATAGGAACGACAATCCAACTGCTCCGGGAATCTCATGAAAAAGTCCCTTACTGCCCTTGCCGCCTGCACTCTGACGCTCTTCCTCGCCTCCATTCCGGCACTCTCCCAGCAAACACGCGCACAAGAGACCACAGGCTTCCACTTTCGCTTCATAGGGCCTCGCATCGGCAATCGTGTCTCTGCCTTCGCTGGAATCCCCGGCAACTCCAGCATCTACTATGCCGGAGCAGCCTCCGGTGGCGTCTTCAAATCCACCGATGGCGGCAACCACTGGCGCCCCATCTTTGATCACGAATCCGCCGCTGCCATTGGCTCCATCGCCGTCGCGCACTCCGACCCCAACATCGTTTGGGTCGGCACCGGCGACCCTTATCCCATTCGCGACATGAGCGTTCCCGGCAACGGTGTCTATAAATCCACTGACGCTGGCAAGACCTGGCAGCACATGGGCCTGGCCAAAACCGGCCGCATTGCAAAGATTCTCATTAACCCGCGCAATGCCAACGACGTTTACGTCTGTGCGGAAGGTCGTCTTACCGGCCCGCAGCAGCAGCGCGGCGTTTTCCGCTCTACTGACGGCGGCAAAACCTGGACCCGTGTCCTCTTTGTCGACGAGAACACCGGCTGCTCCAGCCTCACCTTCGATCCCCGGAATCCGCGCACCCTCTTCGCCGGAACATGGCAGGTCGTCATCCACACTTGGGGCGAGTTCAGCGGTGGCCCCGGCAGCGGCATCTACGTCTCACACGACAGCGGTGCCACCTGGCATCGCATCACCGGCCACGGACTGCCCCACTCCCCGCTCGGCAAAGTCAGCGTAGCCGTCGCCCCCACTGACTCCAACCGCGTCTATGCCCTCATTGAGACCCGCGGACAGGGCTCCTTCTGGCGCTCCGATGACGGCGGCAACAACTGGTACCGCACCAGCTACGACCGTACCCTCATCGGCCGCGCACCCTATTACGGCACCATCGCTGTCTCACCCACGGACGAAGACGAAATCCTCGTCGCCAATAGCAGCCTCTCCATCTCGCGCGATGGCGGCCACACCTTCAAGGCCACACCTTGGGGCGGCGACAATCACGACATCTGGTGGGATCCCAGGAACTCCAGACACTTCGCCATCACTTTTGACGAAGGCATCGACATCACCACCACCGGCGGACACGGCTTCCATTACGTCACTCTGCCCATCGGCCAGATGTACCGCGTCGCCGTCGATGACCAGATCCCTTACGAGGTCTACACAGACATGCAGGATGCCACCACCATGCGTTTCCCTAGCATCCCGCTCAATGACGAAGATCCCAACGCTGGCCACAACCGCGGTATGGGCGGCTGCGAATCCGGCTTCGCTCTGCCCGACCCCGCCAATCCCAATATCGTCTGGGCTACCTGCTACGGCAACGAGGTCACCCGCTGGGACGCCGCCACACAGACTGCCCGCTCCGTCAGCCCCTGGTTGCACACCCTCGACGCCGCGCCCAACCAGGTTAAATACCGTTGTCATTGGACCGCGCCGCTCGCCATCGACCCCTTCAACCATAACGCTGTCTACTACGGCTGCCAGGTCATCTTCAAGACCACCAACGCGGGCCAAAGCTGGAGCGTCATCAGCCCTGACCTCTCCACCCACAACCCCAAATACCTCGTCTCCTCCGGCGATCTCATTCCAGACAACCTCGGCCAGTTCTATGGCGAAGTTGTCTACGCCATCGCGCCGTCCCCCC
>JAJZIF010000351.1 GCA_021810735.1 Acidobacteriota bacterium | reverse complement strand
GCCTGAGGCTCGTCGAAGATGCGTTCATACAGATCTTCGCCGAAGCTTGTCGGCAACGGCTCACCTGCGAGCAGCCGAAACGTACGTTGCCCATCGCTGAGTCTTTCCGCGCGAAGGAATAGAGCGGATTCCATCCGGGCGCGGTATAGCCCGTCTGCCAGATCAAACAGGTGCGTCACATAGAAAACCTTGATGCCCATCTCCAACAGCGCGCTGACAATCTGCCGGGCAATCTGCGAACCCTCCCGCTCGTTGGTCGAAGCAAAGGATTCGTTGAACAGCACCACGCTGTGCGGCGTGATCCGGTCTATGATTGCGCTCATCCTGGCCAGCTCTTCGTCGAGCTTGCCGCTCTTCATGCCGGTGTCTTCCTCGCGCTTAAAGTGCGTGAAGATTCCTTCGCAGAGATTGGCGCGGAACGACTGCGCCGGAACGAACATGCCGCACTGCATCATCAGTTGGGCAAGACCCACGCTGCGCAGAAAAGTCGACTTGCCGCCGCGGTTGGCTCCGGTGATAACCGCAAGAGCCTTGTCCGCGCCACTTATATCGTTGCCGACGGTGCGCTCGCCGATTGTCAAACTCAGGCACACATCGTAAAGACTCCGGCATTCAAGCATCGGGCGGGTCATGGCAAGCAGCTCGGGAAAACAGAAAGGCTCCTGCTTGTGGGCCAATCGATCGCGCAAGTTCAGGCAGCCGATGTAAAAGCCGAGCTCCAGTCGCAACACGCGGAAGAAGCTCAATATATGATCCGTTGACTGGGCTACAGCAGCCGCAATGCGCCCGATCCCTTCCACCCGGAGGTTGGACAAGGCGCGCAGTCCGGCTTCGTCGCGGCTATCTACCTCGTACACGAACTCCATTCCGTTCCCCTTGACGCTGCCCGCCCAGCTCTGAATCCGTTCCAACCAGCCTTGCTTCACTTCCGGCGTCTTTAGAAGAATGTAGTCGGCTCCCTTGCACCCATCGCCGAGTCCAGCGCTCATGTAAATGCCGCTGGGAAATTCAAGCCGCCCCAGATGTGCTTCGACGGCTCCTAAGTACTCGTCACTGAGCTCCGCGCGCAGCATGTCGAAGAGACGCTTGAATCCTTGCGACCGGAACTCGGAACCCTGCTCATCCACCAGGTGTCTGATCTTGTGAAATCGTTCGATGAAAATCCTTAAAACATCAGATGCCCGGTGCAGTGTTCCCTCTGGATACCTCGCCGACATCCAGCCCCAGACTCGCTTCTCCTTTTCAATGGCCTCGACGGTAATCCCATAAAGCTCTCTGACCACCGCGGGCTGTGCCATGCAATCGCGAAGCACACTTTGCCGGTAGTCAATGGCTTCACGCTCCACTAAGCTCGCAAGAACGGAGCTCTTCGCCACCTCAAGCAGAAATGGATCCCCAGCAGCCATGGCCTCAAAGAGAGTGTCCAAGGCAAGGTCTTGCGCCAGTTCGGCGGCGTTTGAGGCAAGACCGTTATGGAGTTCGAAGTCCCGGTCGTGGTGCATAAGAAAGACTCTCATTGCACATCGCTCTCCTTCGCCCACCGCTGGATCCGTCTCTTGATGGCTTCCTGGCTCAGGTGGTATTTCTCCGCGATCGCCGCGGCATAGGCAAGGCCATCGGCCGGCCGGCGAATTACCTTGAAGGTACGCTGCGCGGGATCCTCCGGATTCACCGTACTTACCATGCTTACAGTGGTATTCCCCATGGACGCTAACTCCTCAAGGAATGTCACGGACACGCATAACATATCCAGTGCGACGATCTTCTCTAACATCTTCCTGCTGAGAAAGAGCGCATCTTCGAGTGTTGTCGAAAGAAAACTCTCGTTCATGATGAGGATGCTGTTAGGAGTTGCATCTTCCAGGATGCGATGGATTCTGACAAGTTCTTCTTCCAGCTTGCCGCTCAGATTTTGAAGATCTTCTTCCCGCTCAAAGTGCGTACATATTCTGTCGCAATGGAAAAGCTTGGCTTTCGTACCGGGAACCGGACATCCCAGGCCCGCTAGGTAATGAAGCTGTCCGAACGTGCGCGCGAAGGTTGTCTTCCCCCCCTGATTGGGTCCCGATACCACGAAGATGCGTTCCCCATCTTTCAGGTGGAAGTCGTTTACGACAACTCGAATGTTCTCGCGCAGCAATCGGTTCGCCAGCGCCAGATCATACGCCTCGCACCCCTCGACTTCCTTGGAGTCGGTCATGACCTGCGGAAAACAGAAAGAGAGACCGGCTTCCACGAAGCCCCGCATTAGATCAAGGACCGCGACATAGAACTGCACCTCCCGGTCGAATCTGGCCATCACACGATCGAGATAGTCAGCATAACGGGAACAATATTCATTGAGAAATGCGAACGTTTCCGGATACAGCCGCTCAACACGGCTGGCGATAGCCGCCTCTACATGATTCATTTCCGGCGAAAATGGGATGCCAAATTTGTATTCCTTCGAAGCTCCCTGACTGAACTTCGCAAAGGTCGCGAGAACCTCGGCGCTGTAATCCTCTTCCAGCTCATAGCGGTGGACTACGATGCGATTGCCGTCTATGTGCAGCGAATATCGGATGCCGTTGAGATCCGATTTCAACTTTTGCGTGTCGGCACAGAGGCATCCGAACGCAGCCGATTGTGTATAAGCGTGAAGATATTCCAGAAAATTACGGAGGCCCAGCGAAGCCGGTTTCGCGCCGGCAAGATCCTCAGTCAGTTTCATCAGAGCATTGCTATAGATCTCTACCGCATCCAGAAACAATCGCCGCTGCTGGATCTCGTAATATAGCTTCTTTGCCTGTGCGAGTTGAATCCGCATCCTCTGCATTTCACTTGCAAATGCGCGCACAGATTCGAGGAGAGCTGGCTTCTGGAGGTCCCGGAATACATCGTGACGGTAATGGATGGTCTCGACAGACTTCAAGGAAGCATAAAAGATCGGCTTTAGATCGTACTCTTCGCGGCCGGCTGTTATGGATTCCACAATCTGGTCGAGGTGCAGATCGGCAAAGCAATCCGGAGCTTTCAGACTGTCAATGTCGGTGTCAGTCTCGAAATCATCGAACAGAATGCTGCGGAACGTCTCTGTCCCGGCACGCTCACCGGAAGATTCCGGTGGTGACACATTTTCGTTACAGCCTTGAAGAGCGGCAGTCCGGCGATTTGCGATTTGAGCAGGCACACTTTACTCCCCGGAGTTTGGCCTCGCAGGAGTCATCTTCCCCTCGGGAAAGGGGCGTTTCAGAGTGGACTCCAACACCCGCTCAACTTCAGTATCCGGGTCGGGCGCAATCCCTGTCAATCAATCCCCGGAACGCCCAGGGTTGCGTTCCGGCGCGCCCTGGGTCCGCATGGGTTGAAAAAGTCGCGGCCCTTCGCACACCAAGAAAAGCGAAGATCTTCACCAACAGGCTCCGGCACCCCCTTTGATGGTCAGTTCTGCCGGCAGCCGATCTTTCTTGACAACAACTTGGGGCAGGGCTAATTATATGGGCAGCATATTTCGAGCACGGTGATGGAACTCCACCTGTAACCGCCTTCACGGCTGATGATTCCTACCTCGAGAAGGAGTTGCGCCGTGAAGACCAATATGCAAGATCCCCCGCTAAGCCCGCGGAATCCCACCTCTCCACATTCGCTAAGGATCGTGCAACTTCTCCAGTCGCTGCCGAGGGAATCTCCCATTCCACACACTGTCGTCCACCGGTGCTGAATCAGGCTAAGCATCTCCTCCGAATTGCGACAGGGTCGTGATCGCTCAAATTGCATCGTCGAGGCGGAATTCTGATGGCACAAACCGTTGTGTACAACCTCATTCAACTACTCTTCGTGATTGTCTTCGCGCCCCTGTATGCCGGGGTCCTGAACCGGCTCAAGGAGAACGTTCAGAGCCGGCGCGGCCCCAGCATAGTGCAGCCATACCGGGATCTCTGGAAGCTCTTCCATAAGGATGAAGTTGTTTCGTCCGAAACCACCTGGATCTTTCGCGCCACGCCATATATCGTCTTCGTAGTTCCCCTGTTCGTTACCTGTCTGATTCCGGTCCTTACCGACTATCCGCTGGCCTTTGCGTTTATGGGGGACATGCTGGCGGGCGGCTTTTTTCTCGGCCTCGGCGGCTTCTTCGCTGCGCTGGCCGCGGTCGATACCGGCAACCCCTATGGGCCCATGGGTTCCAGCCGTACCCGCATGGTGGCATTTCTGGCCGAGCCGGTGTTCATGATCGTGTTCTTCACGGTCTCCTTTGTTGCCCAGTCAACCATCCCGTACATCGTGCAACAGCAGTGGGTCACCAGCCCGGCGGCGTTCTTTTCCCCGGCGCACATTCTGCTCTTGATCGCCTTCCTCATGCTCATTCTGGCTGAAGGCGGAAAGATTCCCGTCGACAATCCGTCGGGTCATTTCGAACTGGCCATGATTGACGAATCGAAAGGGCTGGAATACTCCGGCCGCGGCGCTGCGCTGATGAAGTGGGGTGGCCAGATGAAGTTTCTCGTGTTGACCTGCATCTTCCTGAACGTGCTGCTGGCGCCATGGGGATTGGCAAATGATTTGCAGGTGGGTCACGTCCTGCTGGCGATTCCATTGATCCTCCTCAAGATCCTGCTGTTCACCTTCGTTCTGGTCGTGATTGAATCATCGCTTGCCAAGTTGCGCCTTTTCCGCATCAGCGAGTTTCTCGGCGCGGCATTCATCATTTCCGTTGCGGCAATGATCGCCAGCATCTTTTCATCCGCGGTTATGTAGAAAGGATTTGGAAGATGGCCGGTACGCACATGCAGTTCATCTACGGACT
>JAJZIF010000350.1 GCA_021810735.1 Acidobacteriota bacterium | reverse complement strand
AGTGAAGCAGGCTTACTACAACCGGCAGACGGCCGCGCGGCAATACGGGATTTCCGACGAAATGCTGAAGAAGACGCGGGAGACGCTGCGCACCTCGCTCGATCGATACAGTGTGGGCCTCGTGACCGTTACAGAGGTCCTGCGCGAACAGGAGCAGCTTCGGTATGTGGAGCTCACTCGGGTGCAGTCGCTCTATCAGTGGTGGATAGCCGATGCGCAGCTTCGGCTCGCGACCGGGGAGATGAACGCCAGCACGTCCGGAGTACATCCATGAAAAGACTTTTGGCCACCGCACCTCTGCTACTGCTGGTTTGCACGGGCTGCACGCATAACCCACATCTACAACCCGATCAGGCCGCCCCCATCACCGCTAAGGTCGTCGATGTCTCGCAAACCGAATCCCCCAGCATGATCAGCCTGACCGGGGTCATTGCGGCCACGCAGGTCGCAGTCATTTCTTCGCAGGTGTTCGCGCCGATCACCGCAGTGGAAGTACGTGAGGGCGATGCTGTGCGTCCCGGGGAAGTGCTGGTGAGGTTGTCCTCCGTTCCATTGCAGGCTGCCGTCGAGCAGGCGCAGGCGCAATTGCTGGCAGCACAAAAGCAGCAGGCCGCAGCGGAAGCGCAGAGGGACCTTGCCGCCCAGACCTACGCGCGCTATTCCATTTTGAACCAGCGGCATTCCATCACGCCGCAGGAATTCGACCAGGTCAAGGCGCAGCTTGACGCTGCCAACGCACAGGTGCAAGCGGCCGCGGCGCAGAGTTCCGCGGCCCAGGCCGCGATTCGCCAGTCGCAGGCGACCAACGGGTACACCGTGATCCGCGCACCGTTCAGCGGAATTGTGACAAGAAAATACGTCGATGCGGGCTCGATGGCGTCCCCCGGAATTCCATTGCTACAGATCGAAGATGCGAGAGAGCATGAGGCGGATATTCAGGTCAACGAATCTGTTCTCCGCGACATCCATGCTGGCGAACAGGTCAAGGTGGACGTCAATGGTTCGCCGGATCCTGTCAGAGGGAAGGTCCGCGAGATTGTACCGAGCGGCGACCCGGCCGCCCATACCTTCACCGTCAAGGTCGGTCTGCCGGTTTCGAGAGGAATCTATTCCGGCATGACGGCAAATGTGTTGCTTCCTACGACGAAGCAACTGGCCATCTGCATTCCGAAAAGTGCGATACGACGCCGCGGCCAGCTTGATTCCGTGCTTCTGCTGGATCGGAACTCCGTGGCCCAGATTCGCTATGTAACGCTGGGACGCGAGCATGGCGATGCGGTCGAGATCGTCAGCGGGCTGAGCAACGGCGATCGAATTCTCGCCCGGCCAGAGGATGCTTTGATCGGCCACAGGATTGAACCGCAAAATGACTAAGCCAGGCATTGCTGGGAGCATCGCGCGCGCCTTCATTCACTCGAAGCTGACGCCGCTGTTTATCATCGCGGCGTTTGCCCTCGGCGCCGCGAGCCTGTGGAGGATTCCGCGCGAAGAAGATCCGCAGATCATTGTGCCGATGGTCGACATCTTTGTCCCGATGCCGGGTGCTTCCGCCAAAGAAGTCGAGAACTGGGTGAGTGCTCCGGTGGAGCGGCTGGTCCGCGACATCCCCGGCGTTGAATATGTCTACTCCACCAGCCAGCCGGGAATGAGCATGGTCACCGCCCGATTCTATGTGGGGCAGAAAGAAGACCATGCCGTCGTTCAGACCTATAAGGTACTGAACGGCAGTCTGGACAAAATGCCGCCTGGAGCGAGCCCGCCAATGATCAAGGTGCGCTCCATCAACGACGTCCCCATTCTTACGCTCACGCTTTCCGGCCCGAACTATGACGGCACGCAACTGCGAATGCTTGCCGACGAGATCGAGGCCCAGATCAAGCGCGTCAACGATGTATCGGAGACCTCGATCATCGGTGGTCAGCCACGGCGCGTCAACGTGCTCCTCAATTCTGAGAAGCTGGCGAGTTATCATCTTTCGCCGACATCGCTGGCGCAGCAGTTGCAAGCGTCCAACGCGCGGAGCACCCCGATTGAATTCGCCGCCACTGGCGGCGAGAAAACACTGCAGGTCGGGAGCTATCTCAGCTCTGTGCAGGATGTCAGCAATATTGTGGTCAGCGCGCAAGGCGGACATCCGGTGTTCTTGAGGGACGTGGCGTCCATCTCAGAAGGGCCATCCGATCCGGAGGATTATGTACTCTACGCCCCCGGAAAGGCCGTCCAAAACCCACCGGTCGAGCTGCCAGCCGTCACCATCACGGTGGCAAAGCGGGCGGGCACCAACGCTACCATAATCTCCCAAGCTATCCAAAAGCGGTTGAAGGAAATGCATGGTTCGCTGATCCCACCGGACCTGAATGTGGCTGTGACGCGGGACTATGGGAAGACGGCAAACGACAAATCGAATGAGCTGCTCGAACACTTGTTCATCGCGACGATTTCCGTAACTCTGCTGATTGCGTTGACCCTCGGCTGGCGTGAGTCGGGAATTGTGCTTATTGCGATTCCGGTAACACTGGCGCTAACGCTTTTCCTGTTTTACATCTATGGCTACACGATCAACCGCATCACGCTCTTTGCGTTGATCTTTTCGATCGGCATCCTGGTGGATGACGCCATTGTTGTCGTTGAGAACATTGTCCGGCATTTTCGCCTGCCGGAAAGCAAGGGTAGAGACTTTACCGAGGTCGCCCTCGACGCGGTGCAGGAGGTTGGCAATCCAACCATTCTCGCGACATTTGCCGTCATCGCGGCGATCCTTCCCATGGCTTTCGTCGGCGGCCTGATGGGTCCATACATGCGGCCGATTCCGGTCGGCGCATCCTCCGCCATGATGTTTTCTCTCTTTGTCGCGTTCGCGGTATCGCCCTGGGCCGCAATGATTTTGCTTAAAGGCCGGGCTGATGAAAACGACGCCGAACACAAAGAGGGCCGACTGACGCAGTTCTATCGAAAAGGCATGTCCGCTCTGATCTGCCGGCGCAGAAACAGCGTCCTGTTCTTTGCCGTCGTGATCACACTGCTCATCGCGGCAATCCTTTTCATCCCGCTCAAATGGGTGAAGGTGAAAATGCTGCCTTTCGATAACAAGAGCGAGTTTCAGGTCATCCTAGACATGCCGAAAGGGACAACGCTGGAACGCACCACGGCCGTAGCGCAGGAGATGGGGCGGCGCATTGCGCAGGAACCAGAGGTCACCAATTATCAGGTGTATGCAGGGACGGCGGCCCCGTTCAACTTCAATGGACTTGTGCGTCACTATTTTTTGCGACACGGCCCGGAAGAGGCTGACCTCCAGGTAAACCTGGTTCCTCGCCACGAGCGATCGGCACAGAGCCATGTTGTCGCAGGACGCTTGCGGCCCGACCTGAAACGGATCGCCGAGGAAGCTGGTGGGACGGTACAGATAGCGGAGGTCCCCGCCGGACCCCCCGTGCAACAAACACTCGTCGCTGAAATCTATGGTCCGGACTACGCGAAGCAAATCGATCTCGCGCATCAGGTGAAGCAGGTCTTTCTGCGGACGCCTGGAGTGGTGGACGTGAATTGGTTTGTCGCCGCTCCGGAGGAGCAGTTCGATTACGACATCGATCCGCAGCAGGCCGCGCTTGCCGGCCTCACTCCCGGCCAGATTGCTTCCGACCTCCAGATCGGAGTCCAGGGGCAGGATGTCAGTCTGCTGCACGACAGCCGTTCGCGCGAAGACATTCCCATTCGGCTTCGCCTGGCACGTCCCGACCGGTCAAGCCAACAGGCCATCGGCAACTTCAGGCTTGCGACCCCGGCAGGCGCGCAGGTTTCCCTCAGCGAACTCGCTTCGCTGAGGCGCGGAGTCATCGGCCAGCCAATCTACCGGAAAAATCTGCGCCCGGTCGTCTACATCCTGGCCGACGTTGCTGGGGCGGAAGAGAGTCCGGTTTACGCCATCTTGAAGATGAAACCGATCATTGAAAAGATAAAAGCTCCCGATGGTTACCACATCGCGCAATATACGGCGGAAATGCCTGCGAGCACCGAGCATTATTCCTTAAAGTGGGCTGGCGAGTGGCACATCACCTATGAAGTGTTTCGCGATCTGGGGATTGCGTTCGCGGCCGTGCTGATATTGATCTATGTTCTCGTCGTCGGCTGGTTCCAGTCCTTTACGACGCCGCTTGTCATCATGGCACCGATTCCGCTGACGCTGGTCGGAATTTTGCCAGCGCACGCCCTGCTGGGCGCATTTTTCACCGCGACATCGATGATCGGATTTATCGCGGGCGCTGGCATCATCGTCCGCAATTCGATCATCCTGGTGGACTTTGTGGAAGTGCGCCGTCGCGAGGGTATGCCGCTTGCCGACGCTGTGATCGATGCGGGCGCGATTCGTTTCCGGCCCATGCTGTTGACGGCCGCAGCGGTGGTGATCGGTTCCTCGGTCATCCTGACCGACCCCATTTTCCAGGGACTCGCAATCTCCCTCATGGCGGGGGAAATCGCGTCCACGCTGCTCTCGCGCATTGCCGTCCCGGTCTTCTATTACCACGCGCAGCGCCGCATGGAGCATTCCCATGTCTAAACCGAAATCCCAGCAACATGACGAGGTGAATCTATGAATCGGCACAAGCCTTCCCGGCATTTCTTTCCAAGAAGCGCACGCACCATCGTGGCATCCTCGGCGCTCAGCATTGGGCTGCTGTCGTTGTCGTGTCCTTGCCACACTGCAGTCGCACAGACCGGCACTCGTGCGGTTGCACAGGAATTTCCAAACCAGAATTTTCCGGAAAACCTACCCGCTAGCGACG
>JAJZIF010000349.1 GCA_021810735.1 Acidobacteriota bacterium | reverse complement strand
ACTCACGATGCTGAGCAGAAGCGCCAGACGGTGCGAGAAGAAGAGAATCAAGCCCGTCGTGACGACCGCGACCAGCCAGGTCGCGCGGTCCGGCACCTGCCGCCGTGGGTCGACGTGAGCGAACGAGCGCGGCAGGCGACCGTCCCGCGCCATACTAATTCTACTCTGTCACGTTGACATGCACGAAGATCAAGAACTTGCGCCATGAGCCCGATTTGCAGCATCGATCAGCGCTTGCCGTTGTTGGTGTCGAACGCGGATCTGTCTCATCACCTCTTCCTGACTGGCGCGGCGGTCCGGCAACGTGGTTGCGAGCAAGACCTGGATGTCGTAACAGCTCAATAGCGGGTGCGTGTTGCCATGCTCAAGCCTCTCCTGCAGCATGAACAGCATGGCCATCATGACCAGACCCATGTGGCGGTGCCAGGACTGCCACTGCCTGGCTTGATATTGCGCCATCCCGATATGACTCTTGGCATCCTGAAAGGCTCGCTCGATCCAGAAGCGCTGCGCCTGCATGCACGCCAGTTTTACCACACTCGTCGCGGCCGGGGCGTTGCTCAGGCTATATTTGATAGTGCCGGGCGAGCCGACTTCCCTTCGGACGATCAAATGCCAGCAGTTCGGTGTCGGACTGTGTTTGTCCCGCAGCCATACCTTGCGATGCAGCACTTCGACGATCAACCCTCCCTTCGTGGTGCTGCGCAGGGTCTTCCTGCGCCAAGCAGATTCAGGCTGCTTCTTCACCCACTTGCGCACCTCGATCGGCTGCGCGTCGCTGTGATAACGCACGCGCGAACGACCCAGGCCCTGTGGCGGCAGGTACGGAGCCGGATCGTTCAGATAGATGTGTCGATCCGAGTGGATGTCCGCCAGAAAGGTTCCCCCTGATCGTGCATCGATTGCAGGAATTCCAGAGAATTTCCGTACCCGCCGTCGACGCCAACCCACTCGAAGCGCACCCCAAGCTCTCGAGCGTGCCGAATGATCTCCTGCGCCAACTGAAGCTTCCTACGGTGGAACTGCTCCGGTCGCGGCACATCCGCCCGTTCGCAGCGACGCGGCTCGTCAGTCCATTCCTTCGGCAGGTACAGTCGGGCATCAATCAGCGCAACCCGGTCCCGCCGGCCCAGCGCACCAAACACTCCGACTTGACAGTTGTCCTGTTTCCCAAGACGACCATTCCACTGACGCGCCACGCCTACCGACTGATCTCCCTTTTTCGCAAAAGCGCTCTCATCGATGTACAGCCCCGTGCCGACCTCCCCGCCCACCACGGCGTCCGCGTTGTGCGCCACTCGATCCATGACCGGTCGATAATCCCACGACGAGTGCGTCAGAAAGTTCTGCAGCACCTGGTAGTCGCTCTCAGGGCCCGCTTCGACCATGCGCTCCATGTTGCGTTTCTCCGCCTGCATCAGGCCACACAGATACTGCTGTGCCATACCGACCACGCTGTGGTTGCCAAAACGCAACACATCCACGAAGTCTTTGCTGAATCGCCCGAATCTGCCCCCCAGTCCTTCGAGCGATCTGTCATGTTGAATCCCGCCTTTAGCCGTTCGTTTCAGTGAATCTGAGCATGATCCTGTCAGGTCAAAAAAGTGCCTCCGTAACTCAACGCGAGTATATCAAATCTCCTGCATTTTCAAATGCTTAAACGTGACAAAGTGGAATTAGTCACATGGGAAACCCCCCGGCTCTGCCGGGGGGACAGTAGAAGTTCGACAGTTCCTGCAGTATGCAGTCGCAAGAGGGGAAGCTCGTCCGAGGACGATCATGGACTATGGACAGCGTGTGGACTGGAACCGCTCCGGGTGCTGAATGGGATAGCGCTATGACCTTGAACATAGCGACATTCTTTACTCTTGCGTCGCGGGAATGGCCCCTTTGAGGGGCCCCGCGACGTGAAAGCCTCCGGCTTTGCCGGAGGATGGTTACTTGATCAAAAATTGATCAAATGTTACCCACACTAAAGCCGGAAGACCCAGAAAAAGCAAGATTTCTCGCTACGCTCGGGATGACAGGGGGCTCGGGATGACCTGATCAAGACAGCTGCTCACCGCTCCAGCGCGTAGTCCAGCGTCGCCACCACACGCACGGTCTTGTCGATCTGCTGTTGCTGCATCGCGCCCGGTACGGCGTCGCGCGGCAGGATCTCGATCACGCCCTGGCTGGCGCGCACGATGCCGCCGACGCGGCTGCCGGAATCGTGCGCGAACTGCTGCGCGGCAGCACGGGCGTTGCGCGTGGCCTCGGCGATGAGCTCGGGCTTGATCGCGTTCAACTGCGTGAACACGTAGCTGGGTCCGCCGCTGCCCGGACCTTCGTTGCCGGCCGCCAGCGCCACGCCCTGTTCGATCAGCGCGCGGGTATCCTGCGCCGCTGCATCGACGGCGCCGACGTCACGGCTGCGCACCAGCAGCGTCGCGGTGATCACGAAGCGCTGCTTGTAACTGGACTCGCCCCATTGCTGCGCCGCGCGGTCGGTGACCTGCGGGTTGCGGCAGGCGATGGCCTGGCCCAGCGAGTGCGCGGCGAGAAACCCCTGCACCGCGGCCGTGTCCTTCTGGATGCGCGCCTGCACGTCGGCGAGGTCGTTGCCCGCCTCGGCGTAGCGCAGCGGCCACAGCGCGAGATCGGCCTTGACGTTGCGCTCGGCCAAACACTTGACCGTGACCACACGCTCGGCGCGGCGCAGCTCGAAACCGTGGCTGACGAAGCAGCCGCCCAGCGCGAATCCGGCGGCGACGATCACAGCGGAAAACAGGCGGCTCATGGCGGCGGCTCCCCCGGGCTCGGGATCGGTGTCGCGCAGAATGCGGGCAAAGCCGTGACGGCGCGCGGGCAGTTCGGTGCCACCCGCCGTCGCCGTGGCAAACCTGGCGCACCGGATGCGTGTCGCCGCTCGGGCTCTGGCGCTCGACTTTAGTAAGATCGTCGCGTTTCGAAGAGCACTTCAGGGTATTGTCTTGTCAGCCCATCGAGCAGCATCTCCGGTCGGCCCTTCAGGTGCCGGTCGAAGAACGCCAGCGAGCAGGCACCGGTGATGCCTAGCGCCCGCCGTCCATCGGTCGGCCCGGTGACACCCAGCCAGGAGCTGAGCGGGGAGAGGAGCGGGGCATCGGAGAAGTCTTGGTGGAACATCCCGGGCACCTGCACGAAGTAGCCATCCCCCGGAAGACTCTCGAACACCGCCCGCATCGTGGTCAGCGTTTCGTCGATGTCTGCCTGTGACCAACCCTCGAGCTGCATGGTCTCGGCATCACGGGTGAGGAACATGGTCGGCTGTTTCAGGCCTGCCC
This sequence comes from Acidobacteriota bacterium, assembly GCA_021810735.1. Next base: position 1,487 of record JAJZIF010000349.1, on the reverse strand, counting down.
GGACCATGTCGGCGGGCATCCGCACATCCATTACCAGGCAGGCGCGAAAACGCGGCTCCAGTCGGCAGGCTTCGGCACTGACTATGCCGCCCAGCGATAGCCCGAAGATGCCGGCACGCTGCAGGTCCAGCCGCCTAGTCAAGATGCCGTTCGGGTCAGACCGGTTCAAGGCATCGAGTCGATTCAGCGTGAAGATGGCATCTTGCGCGAGATAAGGAATCGTGGCGTCGACGAATTTGCGGTCGAGCATGCGCGTATCGAAGGTCGCCCGGCGCCCGTCCGGAAAGGCCACGCTGCTGGCGGCATGCGGGTGATCGATGGCCGCGACGATGTAGCCGTGCGACACGAGCTCCTCGACGAGCCGGGTATTCTCCTGGCGAAAACCGCCGCGCCCGTGCGAACAGATGAGCACGGGGTAGCTGGGCGCGCCATTCGCGACGGGTGCGGACTCGACAGCGTTGGTGGTGACGTATTTCAAGGGCCCGAAGATGAACTCCGGCAAATGCAGCAGGCGCGCCAGCGGCGCAAGAGCGCCGGGATTCCGCACGTAGGGAGCACGCCGCGAGGATGGGTCTACCTTGGCCGGATACCAGATCTGCACCATCAGCTCACGACGGTCGTCCGGATCGGCGGTGAAGAGATCCGGGCGACTCGGGTCCACCCAGTGACAGGTCAGCGTGCCGATCCCGCAGGGGCCGGTCGGCTTCGGGAAGCGAAACAGGGTGAAAGTCATCGGCTGCGCTGGCTAGCGTCGGTTCAGCTGCCCAATGCCCAAGCTCAACCGCAGTCTGGCGGCGCGAAGCGGCGGCAGGGTCGGCAGGAGCGCCTTTGGGGCATGGGCGACCTTAGAACGAGCGCCCGTCAACCGGCACCCTCTTGAGCGACGACAACTCGACACCCTCCAGGCAACGCACGTTGATTGCTGCCGTTTCTGCCCCCGAACGGTCCTTGCCGAACCCGAAAGGAGCGCAGCCGCATTTTGAACAAAAATGATGCTTGATGACATGCTTGTTGAAGGTGTAGGTGGACAGGCCTGCCTCGGCCGTGAGCAGCTTGAGTTGCGCACGCGGCACGAACCAGAGCAGGTAACCCTTGCGCCTGCAATGCGAGCAGTTGCACTCCATGACCTGTTCCAGGCTGCCGTCGACTTCGAAGGATATTTGTCCGCAGTGACAGCTGCCTTTGTAGTTCATTTGCTTGCTCCCCAAAACTCCTTAGGACTCACTCAAGACTAACATCACAGTGGATGTACAACGGTCGCATTTTGTTGATGATCCCTTGATGCTGCACGGACCGCGACCTTCAAGCGCGCAAGGTATCGGCGCGTAATTTTCCGCTTCCTGGCGACTCCGTAGCCATCGTATGGAATGAGTGCCGGGGAGCGGCTTATAGTGGTACTATTCGCCATATTGTCTTGATGGTGACGTATACCATTATGAGAACCGCGGAATTCAACGCCCGGGAGCTCGAGATTCTGCTCGAGCGCA
>JAJZIF010000348.1 GCA_021810735.1 Acidobacteriota bacterium | reverse complement strand
ACATCGGAGCAGTTGCTGTTGAACTCACCCCGGAGGATCTCCGCGAGCTCGACGCCGCGACCGCGAAGATCCCAGTCTACGGAGACCGTTATCCAGCGGCTCTGGAACAAATGACGAATCGCTAAGTGTGATGTGACACCTTTAGTTCTCGCATCATCCCATTCGAGATTCAGCAGGAGAAAACCGTGCCCCATGTTGTTGTGAAGCTCGCCCCCGGCAGCTCGGAAGAGCAAAAGAAACAGCTTGCCGAAGAGATCGTAAGAGACGTGATGCGCACACTGGACAGAAAAGAAGAAGTCGTTTCTGTTGCGCTTGAGGAAGTCGATCCCAAGGATTGGACCGACAAAGTTTACATTCCCGATATCCAGGGCAAGTGGGACACCCTCTACAAGAAGCCTGGATACAACCCATTCGAAAAATGAGGAGATCGTCGTGATCCTATCTTTTGAAAACAAAGTGGCACTCGTGACAGGAGCTGCATCAGGACTGGGCCTTGCCACGGCCAAAGCATTTGCTGAATCGGGTGCCTCGGTGGTGCTGGCGGACTGGAATGAAGAAGCGGCGCAATCCGCTGCCAAAGAGCTTGCCGCGCAAGGCCACAAGACGCTGGCCATCCGTTGCGACGTATCGGACGATGCGCAGGTAGAGGCCATGGTGAAACAGACGGTCGCCACTTTCGGCAAACTCGATGCAGCCTATAACAATGCCGGCGTTCAAAACGTTCTTGCAGAAACGGCCGATACCACCCGCGAGGACTATGACAGGGTGATGGGCATCAATCTCCGCGGTGTGTGGAGTTGCATGAAATTTGAGTTGCAGCAGATGCGCAAACAAGGCAGCGGTGCTATCGTCAACTGCTCTTCGTTAGGGGGGCTTTTGGGCGGTGCCGAGCGCGGAGTTTACCACGCGGCCAAGCACGGAGTGATCGGGTTCACCAAGAGTGCGGCTCTCGAATACGCTGCACGCGGCATTCGCGTAAACGCCGTCTGCCCAGGCATGATTCAGACGCCGATGTTTGACAAGATGATCGCCGAAGGCCAAGGAGATGAGCTGGACCGGATGCTCAAAGCCTTTGTACCGATGGGACGAATGGGACGACCGGAAGAGATAGCTGATGCCGTCGTGTGGCTCTGTAGCTCAGCGGCGAGTTACGTTACCGGCCAGTCGATCTCGGTCGACGGCGGCTACGTGATGCGCTGAGGGATAGAAGACCAGGCAACGAAAGCGATAAGAAAAGCAGACGAGGAGAAAACACATGGAGATCAGGAGAGCAGGTACACAGCCTTCCGCGAAGGGGCCTTCGGATTGGTTTACGGGCACAGTGCGCATCGACCCGCTATTTCAGGCACCGGAGCCGGCGCACGTGCAGGGCGCAAGCGTCACATTTGAGCCGGGCGCGCGCACCGCATGGCATACGCATCCGCTGGGCCAGACTTTGATCGTCACGGCAGGCTGCGGCTGTGCTCAGCGGGAAGGTGGCCCGATCGAAGAAATCCGCCCTGGTGACGTGGTGTGGTTCGCGCCGGGTGAAAAGCACTGGCACGGAGCAACACCGACGACGGCAATGACGCACATCGCAATTCAGGAAAAGCTCGATGGCAAAGTGGTCGAATGGATGGAGCAGGTCAGCGACCAACAATACAGGAAGGGCTGATAGCCCGCGAGGTAGTTCAGTCACGGAAGAAGATTCCCTTACAAACTCTGATAATTCTGCGTCAGGCGGCGCTCATCTCAACATCTTTCCCTTCTCGCAGAGCCTTGATGTCGCGCATCGGCGGCTGGCCGAAGAATCGACTATATTCACGATTGAACTGACTGACACTTTCGTATCCAACCTCAAAGGCGACCGTTGAAGCGTCCATCCCTTCGAGCAACATGCGCCCTCGCGCCGCCTGCAACCGTAACTGCTTTTGATATTGCATGGGGCTCATATGTGTGAGCATACGGAAATGATGGTGCAGCGTAGACACACCCATGCCTGCGATGTGGGCCAGATCATCTACGCGTACCGGCTTCGCGTAGTTATCCCTGATCCAGGAGATCGCTCTCGCTGTGCGATGGCTCTGATCACCTGAAGTAGCAATCGCTCGCAGGCGAGCGCCTTCGGGTCCGCAAAGAAGCCGGTAAACGATCTCGCGTTGAATATGGCCACTTAGAAACGGAATATCCTGAGGATTCGCCAGCAGGTCAACCAGCCTACAGCATGCATCAAGCAATTCAGCCGTGATCTCTCCCGTCACCATCGCAGGGCTGTCAGAGGAGACGTCACGCACGCGGACTTCTTCCCGATTGAGAAGTTCGCGGACCATCGGCATTTCCAGTGCAAGCACAAGAGCGAGAAGTGGCTTTGCTTCACTGGCCTCAACCACCTGACTAATGATCGGCAGATCGATCGAGGTCAAAAGGAATCGTGACGAATCATAGAGGAGGCTTGTCCGGCCCAGATCGACGCGCTTGCTGCCTTGAGCGACGACGATCACGCTCGGCGTGTACGTTCCGGAGCAAGGCGCAGTGGGTGCGGTCCTGCGCACCAGCACCAACCCCGGGATATCCGTGATTTGCCGCTCTTGCGAGCCGGTGAACCAGGCAATTTTTCTCGCCAGCCCTGCTCTCAAATCCTGCACCGATTGACCTGCGGGAGGAGCACTTGAGCGCTTGCCATTTGCCTTCATTTCGTTTGTCCTTCCATTCCAAGCATAGTTGCGGCGCTCTCACGACGCCAGAGCAAAGGCTTGTCGGCAAGAGAATTAGGCAAAAGATCGGCAGAATCGGGATAACGGTCTGCCTTCGCTTCCCCCTACACTGCAGTTGGAGACGAAATCATGCAAAAGCGAACACTGGGAAAGAGCGGGTTGGAAGTTTCAGCCATTGGCCTTGGCTGCATGAGCATGAGTTCTGGCTATGGCCCGCCAGCCGACACACACGAGATGATCGGGTTGCTTCGTCGCGCCTATGACCTTGGAGTAACCCACTTCGACACGGCGGAGGCCTATGGGCCGTTCGCGAACGAAGAGCTGGTAGGCGAAGCGCTCCAGCCGATCCGCGACAAGGTGATCATTGCCACGAAGTTCGGCTTTGAAATCGATCCCGTGACTGGCAAGCGCGGTCTTGGGACAAATAGCAAACCGGAACACATCAGGCAGGTTGCGGAAGCATCTCTCAAACGACTCAAGACTGAGTTCATTGATCTCTTCTATCAGCATCGCGTCGATCCTGACGTGCCAATCGAAGACGTGGCGGGAGTAGTCAAGGAATTGATTGCCGAAGGCAAGGTCAGGCACTTCGGCTTGTCGGAGGCTGGGGTTCAGACGATCCGCCGGGCGCACGCTGTTCAACCGATCACTGCGGTGCAGAGCGAGTACTCGCTGTTCTGGCGCGGACCTGAGGCCGAGCTTCTTTCTACCCTGGAGGAGCTTGGCATTGGGTTTGTGCCGTTCAGTCCACTCGGTGCCGGGTTCCTCACGGGCAAGATCGATGAATACACGAAGTTCGATCCAACTGACTTCCGGAACATCGTGCCTCGCTTCTCGCCTGAGGCGCGCAAGGCCAATATGGCGCTGGTCGAATTAGTCAAAGCCGTAGCGGAACGCAAAAACGCGACGCCGGCACAAGTCGCGCTCGCCTGGCTGCTGGCGCAGAAGCCATGGATTGCGCCGATCCCGGGAACCACCAAGCTGCATCGACTCGAGGAAAACCTCCGCGCAGTGAGCGTCGAGTTGACCAGGAATGACCTGAAAGAAATCGACGAAGCAGCTTCCAGACTGAAGCTCGAAGGAGCCCGCCTTCCTGAAGCAGCGCTGAAGATGACCGGTCGTTGAGCGCTTCCTGGCCGTGGGAGCATGAAGGGGCACCACGCATATCTTCGCGGACAGGGCTGCAGGCACCGACAGAACAATTCAGCAGTTCAGCGCATGTCATTTCCTTGTTCGGTGCAACTGCTCCAGCGCGCGGGCGGCGCTCTGGTGACGTTTGAGCCCGGCTCCTTCAGGAGCTATATTTCAAGCGAAGCTTTCTCCGCAGTGCCTTGGTAAGAGCGATCGAGCAGAACCACATTCAGCAGGGACCTGTGAACGTGAATGCCGCCGTTGTATTCAATAAACCCGAGCTTGCGAAAACGATTCATGAAAAAGCTGACACGGGACCGGGTGGTGCCAATCATTTCCGCGAGAGTTTCCTGTGAAATCTTCGGAATCAGCGATTCCGGGTGACCCGTCTCGCCGAGCTGCGCCATCAAAAGCAGAATGCGTGCGAGGCGTTTCTCGCTGGAGTTAAAGAGCTGATCGACCAGGTCGGACTGAATACGCATGCAGCGAGCCAGCAGGAACGACAGAAACCGATCGGAAAAGGTATGTTCCTCATGCATCCTGCGAATTATCTCTTCCTTCTCGATCCGGAGTGCCACGCACGGAGTGACGGCGGAGGCTGTTGCCAGCCGCAGTCCAGGCACGGATGCGAGCGACTCCTCTCCCACGAAGTCGCCGGTGGAGAGAAGCGTTATCGTTGCTTCTTTGCCGCTCATGGAAACTACGGTGAGCTTTGCCTGGCCTTTCCGGAGATAAAAAACGGAGTCCGCGCGATCTCCCTGGGAGAAAAAGGTCTGCTTCGCCTTCAACTGCACGATTGTTCGTCCGAGTCCGGCAGTCGCCAGAAAAGCCTCGGTGTCAAACAAGAGCTTCTTGGGTTCGATCATTTGGAAAGCCCACTTCCTGCTGAGGCGGTGCGGATGGGCATCTCAGCGACGCGGAGTTGCAGAGTAATTGCTCCAGGGTAAACGTTTGGGGAGCCCACATAA
>JAJZIF010000347.1 GCA_021810735.1 Acidobacteriota bacterium | reverse complement strand
ACCAGCCGAACTGCCTCAAGCTTGAACTCGTACGTGTAGGCCTTCCTTGGTATCCGCTCCATCTGATCCGCTCCCTCGTTATCTTCTCAGAGCGCTATATGGAGTACGTTTTGAAGGGGCAAGCTCATTTTGCCGCTTACGAAACCATAACGAGTGAGTCGGTAACTAGTTTCAATCTTGCAGGGGATCGGACTCTTTATGACGCCCAAATCGTCCCTGATCGCGGAACCGTTAACCCCTTCGTTCCACCCCCTGATGGCCATCCGGGTAAGTCCCGCATCGGCTCCCCGAATGGCACATATACTGTCGTAATTTCGAGCGCCGGCGGTACTTCTGGGAACTCCATCCGTGTCTCCTCAGGCGATCTTGTTTGGGTCGTGCTGCGGATGTACGTACCGGACGCCGACCCGTCCATGAGTGGTCAAAGTCTGATGGGTGGGGTGCCCTTGCCCACCATAACGCTAACGGACCAAAGCGGTGCCAGCCAGCAGTTGAAGGGCTGCTCGCCGATCAATAAATGGCAGAATGCGAGTGACTTTGCCCGATTTCTCCTCCCACCGTCCCTCGATCTGAGCGTGGATGAAGGCAAGCCGTCCTCTGATCGCCTGTGGTTTGCGCCAGTGCTAAAGCCACCGCCGATTCTATGGCCTAATCCGGACAACAAATACATGATGATGTGGCCGGGGGACAAATACCAGCCCGGGCGCATCATCGTCATACGTGGTAAAGCTCCCGGATTCCCCGGCACCTACGGCGGTTCGCCGATTTGGGTGCCTTCGCAGGGCTTCCGGACCGTCGATCTGCGCTATTGGGCCTTGTGCGAGCAGGACCTTGCGCTGCCGCTTTCGCTGGTTGGTTGCGTTACCGATTTCAACGCAAATCGTGTCGGGGGTTATTACACCATTGTCATCTCAGACGACATGGTTCGCCCCAAATGGCTGCGGCCCGAAGTTAATTGGCTTCCGTATGGCGATGAGCAGTATCCCAAGTTTGTGGTTATCCGAAACATGCTGCCTGCGAGCGATTTTCCCTATTCTATCCAGAATGCCTGGACCAGCTGTGCATTCAATTTCACGTTCTCGAACCCTCCAAACCGAAGTGTCATTGACGATGAGGGGCCGTGCGCCGAGGGAGTCATGGGTGATTACTATCCCGTTGCGGTTTGGTGTGATAAGTCGAAGTTCATCGCGGGTGGAGCCCAAGCGTGTTTTAAGGAGTAGTGGAAATCCGGAGCAGAGCAGCCGCGGCACCCGCACTGCCGGTGCCGCTGGGCCTGGTGCCGACCTGGATTCCGGCGCAGTGCGCTCTGTCCATCGATCCGCTGGTACTGCTGCGGGAAGAATAGACGTTGGCCCTGCATGTGACAATTGAGAGCCAAGCCAGCCATGATCTTCGACAGAGGCCCCTCTCAGTGTCACAAGGCTGCCCGCCACGTGCTCTTCGTCAATTGGATTCTGCGATCCACCGGCTTCGTGAACGCACTCGATCATGCCCCATAGAAAGGCTGAGAGCGGAATGGCCGTGCTTCGTTCAGGACCGCGAAATCGGGATCAGTGGATTGGACGCGAACCTGCGATCAGGATATCCACCAGCCTGCGCGCACTTCGCTGCCAGTCAGGGCCTGCACCCATATGAGCGACGCCAATGAGCGCTCGCAGCAGATCGGTTGGCTCAAGGTCCTCGCGAAGATCGCCGCTCCGGATGGCGCGTGTCACCAGCGAGTCAACTGCTTCCCGCATCCGCAGGTACGAATCTTCGAACACCTTCTTGGGGTCGCCGATCAGTTCACTCAGCACCGGGGCGATGACCTGTTTGGCCGCGATCGCTTCGACGAATAAGAATAGCCAGGCACGTAAAGCCTCTACCGGAGACAAGCTTGCAGCCAGCCTCTGCTCCGCCGCAGCCAGCTTTTCAATTTCCGTCCGGTAGACATCCTTCAGCAGTTCCTCGCGCGAAGGAAAGTGCCGGTACAGGGTTCCGGCGCCGACACCCGCCTGCCTTGCAATCTCGTCCAGGCTCGCCTCTGCGCCATATCGAGTAAACGCCTCTTTCGCAACTTCCAGGATGCGTTCCCGATTGCGCTGCGCGTCCGAACGTGGCTTTCTTGCACCAGGCTTTGATTTCTTCTTTGCCATTCCACAAATTTTCTGCAACCGGAGACTGTCTCCGATTATCTATAGTATCCGGAGACTGTCTCCGTTCTATTGGATGCCGCGGCGGCCCGTCAACCACCGTACACACAAGAAATCGTTAGGATCAACGCAACAGGAGGGGAAAGATGCGTGTTTTTGTGACCGGCGCTACCGGGTTCATCGGTTCCGCCATCGTGAAAGAACTTATGGATGCTGGCCACCAGGTGCTCGGCCTGGCGCGCTCAGACGCGGGCGCCCAGTCTCTTGCTGCCGCCGGCGCCGAGGTGCAACGCGGCGACCTGGAAGACCTGGAAAGCCTGCGGAGCGGAGCCGCCGCATCGGATGCCGTCATCCACACCGCCTTCCGGCACGACTGGTCGAGGTTCGCGGAAAGCTGCGAACTCGACAAGCGTGCGATCGAGTTGTTCGGCTCCGTACTCCATGGCTCCGCCCGCCCGCTGATTGTTACAGGTGGCCTCGCAGTGATTGCCCAGGGCCGCCCTGCCACTGAGGACGATCCCCCGGTCCCCGTGTCCGACTCGCATCCTCGCGCTTCAGAAGCAACGGCCGCTGCACTTGAAGGGCGTGGAGTGAGCACCTCAGTCGTCCGGCTTCCTCAGGTTCACGATACGGTCAAGCAGGGCCTTGTCTCCTACCTGATCGCGGTAGCCCGACAGAAGGGCGTCTCGGCATACGTTGGCGACGGACACAACCGCTGGGCGGCCGCGCACCGGCTTGATGTCGCTCGCCTCTACAGGCTGGCGTTGGAAAAGCATGAGCCCGGCGCTCGATATCACGCTGTGGCCGAAGAGGGTGTGCCGCTCAAAGACATCGCTCAGGCCATCGGCCATGGCCTGAATGTACCCGTCGTTTCCATTTCTCAGGAACAGGCCCAGGAACATTTCGGCTTCCTCGGACTGTTTGCGGGGATGGACCTTCAGGGTTCCAGCGCGAAAACGCGGCAACATCTCGGATGGAATCCAACCGGTCCTTCCCTGCTCACCGATCTTGCCAACATGCGCTATTCGCAGGACGGAATAAACTAACGAACGCATTGGCCAGAAATCAAAGCGGAACACAAACAGTTACAGAGGAGTGAAATATGAAGAAGACATGGTTCATCACCGGCGCATCGCGCGGCTTTGGCCGCATCTGGGCGGAAGCTGCCCTGAAACGCGGCGATCAGGTCACCGCGACTGCCCGTAAACTCGCCGACGTCAGTGATCTCACAAACCGGTTCGGCGATGCCGTTCTTCCCCTGGCCCTCGACGTGACCGACGCCGAGCGGGTGCAGGAGGTCGTCCATCATGCTTACACGCACTTCGGCAAGCTCGATGTTCTCGTCAACAACGCAGGCGCGAGCCTCTTTGCAGCCACTGAAGAAGCGAGTGACGAACAGATTCACGACCTGTTCGATGCCAACTACCTCGGCATGGTGCGCGTGCTGCGAGCCGCCCTGCCCCTGCTGCGCAAGCAGGGCAGCGGACACATTCTCGGCATTTCGAGCGGTCTTGGCATCACGGCGCTTCCGCTCGTCGGCTTCTACTGCGCCACCAAATGGGCCGTCGAAGCGCTGCATGAATCGCTGGCGCAGGAGGTCAAACCCTTCGGCATCCGTGTGACCATCGTTGAACCAGGCGCCTACGCCACTGACTTCGGCAAGTCCGGAAAGATCGCCGATGCTCTGGAGCCATACGCGGAGTTCCGAAAGCAGTTTTTGACGCATCTCGTCAACGTGGAGCGTGGTGATCCCGAGGCAACGGCAGAAGCGGTTCTCAAACTTGTGGATGTCAATGATCCACCCTTGCGGCTTGGCCTGGGCACCTCGATTCTGCCGCGGGCGCGCGCAGCCTATGCTGAGCGCCTGGCCACATGGGAAGCGTGGGAGGCAGTGTCGAATGCCGCGATGGGCGAACCAAAGAAAGTTAGAGAGTCATGGGTCGAAGAGCTGATCCAAGGCACTTCGGATCAGGCTTGATGCCCGGGCTTGAACCGCAACATCGCAATCAAACATGTCCGTGCCGATATGGATCGCGTTCGCCTCAAGCTGGGCGGCTTCGCCCAGTTTGCAGCGAACGGGATAGCGCGCGGCGGTTCTCGCTCGTTGAAGAACAGCTATTTCGGCTGGCATCCGCTCCGCTGCGCGTGGTGGGGCCCGTCGGTCGATTAGCTACACCTTGCGCAGTTGCGCTATGAGTTATTTCGAATTGGAAATGCCCCAATCTGCCTCAGCAGCAGAAGCGAATCAGAGTAAGTCCATCGTTCAAAGCAACGTCCCTCCCTGAAATGCAGGATGCTCATTCCAGGTAGCTCGATACGCTGTCCGGTGGCAGGCACGCCCATGAATTCCCGTGCTTGTGTTCCTGTCGTCACGTGGCGAACTACCAGCGTGTCAGCCTGCTCCACGGTTTCCAGGGCCGTGACGCTTCCATCAGGGAACGCATTCCAGAAGCGCCTGTAAAACTGCTTCACAGGATCCAAGCCGGGTCCAACACCCTCATAACCGTACAAAACAATGTCCTGCGAATATAGCCGAAAATAGTCTTCTCGCTTTTGAGGATGATTGAGTCCATAAATTTCTGTAGAAGCAGTTAGATGGTGAGCGTAAGCGAGCCATATGCGGCGACTCCTTAGGATGTAGTTGAGCAACGACATTCGAAAGGAGAAC